>WGAL01000153.1 GCA_015494845.1 Melioribacteraceae bacterium | reverse complement strand
CGAACTTCAAGGAAGGTTTGTCGGTTCTCGAATACTTTATTTCAACGCACGGTGCGCGTAAAGGTTTGGCTGATACCGCGTTGAAAACTGCGGATGCCGGTTACCTTACAAGAAGATTGACCGACGTTGCGCAAGACGTGATTATTTCTGAAGAAGATTGCGGAACAATCCGCGGCGTTTACACAACCGCTTTGAAAGACGGCGAAGAAATAAAAGAATCTCTCGCCGAGCGTATTACCGGACGCGTTGCGCAAGAAGATGTTTATCATCCGATTACAGACGAAGTGATTATTGAAGCCGGCGAAATGATTACCGAAGATATCGCAAAGAAAATTGAAGAAGCGAATATCGAATCCGTATTTATCAGAACCGTATTAACTTGCGAATCCGAACACGGCGTTTGCGCTAAATGTTATGGAAGAAACTTGACCACAGGCAAACTTGTGGAAGTCGGCGAAGCGGTGGGTATTGTTGCGGCTCAATCAATCGGCGAGCCGGGAACGCAGCTTACGTTGAGAACTTTCCACTTGGGCGGTACTTCTTCGCACATTGCTTCGCAATCGCAAGTTGAATCTTCTGTTGACGGCGTTGCCGAATTTGAGAAAATCAAATATGTTGATTACGAAAAAACCGATATTTTCGGCGATACAACAAATGTTAAAGTTATTATCGGACGTCGCGGCGTAATTAAAATTAAAGACGACGAAGGCAGAGTAATCAAACGTTACGAAGTTCCTTACGGCGCAGAACTTTTAATTAGCGACGGCGATAAGGTTAAGAAAAAACAACCGTTGTATTACCATGACCCGTACAACGCGGTAATTATTTCCGATATTTCCGGTAAAGTTAAATTTGTCGATTTGATTAACGGAAATACCGTTAAAGACGTTTCGGATACGCAAACCGGACACGTTCAGAAAGTTATCATCGAATCGAAAGAAAAGACGCTCAATCCTTCGATTGTGATTGTTGCGGAAGACGGAACCGAGAAAGTATTTAATATGCCAATCGGCGCTCACCTTGCGGTTGACGAAGGCGACGAAATAAAAGCCGGCGCGACATTGGCGAAAATCGCAAAACAAACTTCAAAAACGCGCGACATCACCGGCGGTCTGCCTCGCGTTACCGAGCTTTTCGAAGCGCGCAGCCCGCACGACCCGGCGATTGTTTCAGAAATCGAAGGTATCGTAAAATACGGAGCGCGTAAACGTGGTTCCCGTGAAATTATCGTGGAATCTTACGACGGTTCGATCCAGAAAGTATATTCCGTAGCTTACGGTAAACATATTTTGGTTCAAGACGGCGACGAAATTACAGCCGGCGAGAAAATCACCGACGGACCAATTGACCCGCATGATATTCTGAAAATCAAAGGAACGAACGCGGTTCAGGAATATCTTGTAAACGAAATCCAAGAAGTTTATCGTTTGCAAGGCGTTAAGATTAACGATAAGCACATTGAGGTTATTGTTCGCCAAATGTTGCAGAAAGTAAGAATCGTAACTTCAGGTGATACCGACTTTATCGAAGAAGATTTGGTTGACCGCGTTAAATTTAACATTGAGAACTCACGCATTCAAAATATGGTTTACGTAGAAGACCCAGGCGATTCGAAATTGCGCGAAGGTCAATTAATCACGAGAGCAAAATACCGCGAGATTATGAACTCGTTGAAGAGAAGAGGCGAGAAAGAGCTTAAAGTTAGAGACGCCGAACCGGCAACTTATGACAACGTATTGCTCGGTATTACGCAAGCGGCTCTTTCTACCGAAAGCTTCATTTCCGCGGCATCGTTCCAAGAGACGACAAAGGTTCTTACGAATGCGGCAATTCAAGCAAAACGCGACAATTTGCTCGGCTTGAAAGAAAACGTGATTATGGGACATTTGATTCCTGCCGGTACAGGACTTAAAAAATATAGAAATATTCAGATTGAAATTCCGGAAGAAGAAATGGCGTTGTTTGAAGAAAACGACGAAAATGATGAAAATCAAGTAGAAAAACCGGAAGAAAAAGCATAAATGTTAAATAGTTAAATAAGATAACTTGACAAAAACCCTTAATATTTCTATATTGAGGGTCTGAAATTTTTGAAAGTAGTGGAGGAATAGTGCCTACTATTAATCAATTGGTAAGGAAAGGACGGAAGAAAATTACCTTTAAGAGTAAAGCTCCGGCGCTGGATGGAAATCCGCAAAAGAGAGGTGTGTGCACAAGAGTTTACACGACCACTCCGAAGAAGCCGAATTCAGCTTTAAGAAAGGTAGCAAGGGTTAGACTTACGAATGGTATTGAAGTTACCGCTTACATTCCCGGCGAAGGACATAACTTACAGGAACACTCGATTGTTCTCATCAGAGGCGGTAGGGTAAAAGACTTGCCGGGCGTTAGATATCACATCATTCGCGGTACGCTTGACACGGCTGGCGTTGAAGACAGAAAACAAGGAAGATCAAAATACGGTACTAAAAAACCAAAGGCTAAATAAGAGTTATGAGAAAGAGAAGAGCAGAAAAAAGGTATATAAAACCGGATCCGAAATTTAACGATGTTTTAGTCGCTAAATTCATAAATTATATTATGTGGGACGGCAAAAAGAATATTGCCAGAAAGATTGTTTACGAAAGTTTTGATATTATTGAAAAGAAAACGAAAAAACCGGCTCTTGAAATTTTCAACAAAGCGATTCAAAACGTTCAACCTTTGGTAGAAGTAAGAAGCCGCAGAGTAGGCGGTGCTACTTACCAAGTTCCTATGGAAGTAAGACCTGAAAGAAGAATTGCGCTTGCTTTCCGTTGGATTAAAAATTATTCGAGAGACAGAAAAGATAAATCGATGGCTCAAAAGTTAGCGGCTGAATTAATGGCGGCGGCTAACGGCGAAGGTCCGTCGGTTAAGAAAAAAGACGATACGCACAGAATGGCAGAAGCAAACAAAGCGTTTGCCCACTTTAGATGGTAAGGATTATTAGGATTAGATGGGTAGAAAAAGAGTAGATATATCGAAAGTTAGAAACATTGGCATCATGGCTCACATCGATGCCGGTAAAACAACGACTACGGAAAGAATTCTGTATTATACCGGCAAAACGCACAGAATCGGCGAGGTTCATGATGGCGCTGCGACGATGGATTGGATGGAACAGGAAAAGGAACGTGGAATTACAATTACGAGCGCGGCAACCACAGCTTATTGGAGAAATCATCAAATTAACATTATAGACACTCCTGGACACGTTGATTTTACCGTGGAAGTTGAGCGCGCATTGCGCGTTTTGGACGGTGCTATTGCGCTTTTCTGCGGAGTCGGAGGAGTGGAACCGCAATCGGAAACTGTTTGGCGTCAAGCCGATAAATACGGCGTTCCGAGAATTGCATTTATTAATAAAATGGATCGCGTAGGCGCCGATTTTTACAATGTTGTTGATATGATTAAAGACCGCCTCGGGGCGAATGCGGTTCCGATTACATTGCCTATAGGCTCCGGAGATATGTTTGCTGGCGTTATCGATTTGATTGAGATGAAAGCCAGAATGTATCACGACGAAACGCTCGGCGCAACGTACGAAGATATTGAAATTCCGCAAGATTTGGTTGCGGTTGCAAATAAATACAGAACATTAATGCTCGAAGCTGTATCCGACGTTGACGATACGCTTCTTGAAAAATACCTTGAAGGCGAAGAAATTACGCCGGAAGAAATTACCGCGACGTTAAGACGCGCCACAATCGAATTGAAGATTGTTCCGGTTCTTTGCGGTTCTTCATTTAAGAATAAAGGCGTGCAAAAATTACTTGACGCGGTAGTTGACTTTTTACCTTCGCCTCTCGATTTGGGAGATATTAAAGCTCATCATGTTTACAAAGACGATGAAGTATTCATTAAACAAACTCCTGAATCAGAATTTACCGGTTTGGCTTTCAAAATTATGAGCGACCCGTACGTAGGTAAATTAACTTACGTTAGAGTTTACAGCGGAAAGATGAAAGCCGGCTCGTATGTGTATAATTCAAATGCTGGGAAAAAAGAAAGAATCGGAAGACTTCTTTTAATGCACGCAAATCATCGCGAAGATATGGACGAAGTCCGTGCAGGCGATATTGTGGCGATTGTCGGATTAAAATATACTCGCACCGGCGATACGCTTTGCGAAAACGAGAAAAATCCGATTATGTTGGAAAAAATGACTTTCCCGGAACCTGTAATTCAAATTGCAATTGAGCCGAAATCGAAAGCCGACCAGGAAAAACTCTCCGAAGCTTTGATGAAACTTTCCGAAGAAGACCCGACGTTTAAAGTCCGCGTTGACGAAGAAACCGGACAAACGTTAATTAGCGGAATGGGCGAGCTTCATCTCGAAATTCTCGTTGACAGAATGAAACGCGAATTTAAGGTTGAAGCGAACATCGGTAAGCCGCAAGTAGCTTATCGCGAAACAATTACGAAAGCGGTTAAAGCTGAAGGAAAGTTTGTAAAACAATCCGGCGGACGAGGAAAGTACGGACATGTTCTCGTAGAGTTTGAACCAAACGAACCAGGGAAAGGCTACGAATTTATTAATAATATCGTCGGCGGCGTTATTCCAAAAGAGTATATTCCTGCTGTATCGAAAGGAATTGAAGACGCTATGAAAAACGGCGTAATTGCCGGTTATCCGATGGTAGATATTAAAGCCACGTTATACGACGGTTCGTATCACGAAGTTGACTCGGACGAATTATCGTTCAGAGTTGCCGGTTCTATGGCTTTGAAAGAAGGAGCGCGTAAAGCGGATCCTGTATTGTTAGAACCGATTATGCAGATTGAAGTAATTACGCCGGAAGAATATCTCGGCGATGTTATGGGCGATTTGAATTCGCGTCGCGGAAAAATCGAAGGATTTACTGCACGCAGAGATGCCCAGGTTATCAGAGCGCAAGCTCCGTTATCCGAAATGTTTGGTTACGCGACAAGACTGCGTTCTATGACTCAGGGTCGCGCAATTTACACAATGCAATTTTCTCATTACAGCCCAGTTCCTCAAAGCGTGGCTGAAGAAATTGTAAAAGCAAGTAAATAACGAATAGAGAAGTAATAAAAAGTAAAAGGAGAAAATTCAATGGCAAAAGAAAAATTTGATCGGAGTAAACCTCACGTTAATATCGGTACCATCGGACACGTTGACCATGGTAAAACTACATTAACAGCCGCCATCACAATGGCGCTTGCAAAAAGAGGTTTGTCTGAAAAGAGAACTTTCGATTCTATTGACAACGCACCTGAAGAAAGAGAACGCGGTATTACGATTGCAACTGCACACGTAGAATACGAAACTGAAAATAGACACTACGCTCACGTTGACTGTCCTGGACACGCTGACTACGTTAAAAACATGATTACCGGTGCGGCTCAAATGGACGGCGCAATTCTCGTAGTTGCTGCAACTGACGGTCCTATGCCTCAAACTCGTGAGCACATCTTGTTGGCTCGTCAGGTAGGCGTTCCGAGAATCGTTGTATTTTTGAACAAAGTTGATATGATGGACGACGAAGAGTTAATCGAACTCGTTGAAATGGAATTGCGTGAACTCTTGAACGAATACGAATTCCCTGGTGACGAAATTCCGATTATTCGCGGTTCCGCATTGCAAGCTCTTGAAGCTGCTTCCGATGATTCCGTTCCTGCAGACGATCCGCGCTTGCAACCAATCTGGGATCTTATGAAAGCTGTTGACGAATACGTTCCGTTACCGGAACGCGACGTTGACAAACCTTTCTTGATGCCTGTTGAAGACGTATTCTCGATTACAGGTCGCGGAACCGTTGCTACCGGTAGAGTAGAACGCGGCGAAATCAAACTTGGTGACGAAGTTGAGCTTATCGGTCTCGGAATGCACAAGAAAACTGTTGTTACCGGTATCGAAATGTTCCGTAAAGAACTTGATTCCGCTATCGCTGGCGACAACGCTGGTATTCTCTTGCGCGGTATCGATAAAAAAGAAATCGAAAGAGGAATGGTTCTTGCAAAACCTGGCTCCATTACTCCTCACAAAGTATTTGAAGGCGAAGTTTACATCTTGTCAAAAGACGAAGGCGGACGCCATACTCCGTTCTTCAACGGTTACAGACCTCAGTTCTACTTCAGAACAACTGACGTTACCGGTGTAGTTGAACTTCCTGAAGGAACCGATATGGTTATGCCTGGCGATAACGTAAAAATCAAAGTTACTTTGATTTCCGAAATCGCTATGGAAGAAGGATTGCGTTTCGCTATTCGCGAAGGCGGTAGAACAGTTGGCGCAGGAGTTGTAACGAAGATATTTGAATAAAAACTCTTTTATAAGTAAGGGACGTCTGAAAGGGCGTCCCTGAAAATAAATTTAGGAGATTGAAAGTGGCTGGTCAAAAAATTAGAATTAAATTAAAATCATACGATCATCAGTTGATTGACAAATCGACGGAGAAAATTATTAAAACGGTAAAAAGCACCGGCGCGGTAGTTTCCGGTCCTATTCCGATGCCTACGCGCAGAACAGTTTTTACCGTGTTGAGATCGCCTCACGTTGATAAGAAATCGCGCGAACAATTTGAGATTAAATCGCATAAGAGATTGATTGATATTCACAATTCAAACAATAAAACCGTCGATGCGTTAAGCAAACTTGAAATCCCGGCGGGTGTTGATATTGAGATTAAGTTATAGTTGAGGAAAAAGATGCCTGGTTTACTTGGTAAAAAAATAGGAATGACAAATATTTATACCGAAGACGGAGTAAACATTCCGGTTACGGTTATAGAGGCTGGTCCTTGCACAGTTACGATGGTAAGAACCAAAGAAAAGGACGGATACGAAGCATTGCAACTCGGTTTTGGCGTAAGAAAAGAAAAACATACAAATAAACCGCAACTCGAATATTATAAAAAGCACAATCTTGAACCGGCAAGATACTTGAAGGAATTCAAAAATTTTAATGTATCTGAATTCAAAATCGGTGATAAAGTAACGACCGAAATTTTTAACGAAGGCGATACCGTAAAAGTTACCGGAAAATCCAAAGGTAAAGGTTTTCAAGGCGTCGTAAAACGTCACGGATTTGGCGGTGTTGGCGGTAGAACTCACGGACAAGGCGACAGAGAAAGAGCGCCTGGTTCTATTGGACAAAGTTCTTATCCTTCAAGAGTTTTCAAAGGAATGAGAATGGCTGGAAGAACCGGAAACGAAACAGTTACGGTTCGGAATTTAAAAATTGTTAAAATAATGCCGGAAAAGAATATAATTTTTGTTAAAGGAAGCGTGCCTGGCGCTATAAATTCGATTGTTGAAATTAATAAGTAAAGTTGAGTAGAGAAAGAGATGAAATTAGAGGTTTATAAAATAGACGGTTCAAAAAGCGGAGAAACTGTTGAGTTATCCGATGCTATTTTCGGAATTGAACCGAACGATCATGTGATTTACTTGGCTGTTAAAGCATATTTGGCAAACAGAAGACAAGGTACGCATAAAGCGAAAGAACGTAGCGAAGTTCGCGGCGGCGGTAGAAAACCTTGGAGACAAAAAGGTCGCGGAACCGCGCGCGCCGGTACGATTAGGTCGCCCCTTTGGGTTGGCGGCGGAACGGTTTTCGGTCCTCGTCCGCGTAGCTATCGCCAAAAATTAAACAAAAAAGTAATGAAGTTGGCTCGGAAATCCGCGCTTTCTTATAAAGCGAAAGCGAATCAAATTCTCGTTATCGAGGATTTTGATTTCGAAGCGCCTAAAACTTCAAAATTTGCGGAAATATTAAAATCGCTGAATTTGGACGGAAAGAAAGTTCTTTTGCTGACCGACGAGACAAGAAACAATTTGTACAAATCCGGAAGAAATATTCCTAAAGTGAATATTCTTGAAGCATACAAAGCTTCGACGTATGATTTGGTAAATAATCAGATACTTGTGATACAGCAAAGCGCAATTAAGAAAATAGAAGATATTTTAAATTAATACGCTGAGAGAGAAAGAAGATGCGAAACGTTTTAGTAAGACCGTTATTAACCGAAAAATTAACCGACTTAACCGAAGGACAAAATAAATACGGTTTTGTTGTAGATTACAACGCAAACAAAATCGAAATTGCCAAAGCAATTGAAAAGAAATTCGAAGTCGAAGTGGTTTCGGTTAATACGATGAGATATAAAGGTAAACAAAGAACTCAGTGGACGAGAAAAGGAAGATTTCAAGGCAGAACGCCGAGATTTAAGAAAGCAATTGTTACGTTGAAAGAAGGTCAAACAATAGACTTAATAAGCGAAGTTTAGGCTACTGGAGAGATAATCAATGGGAATTAGAAAATTAAAACCGATTACGCCTGGAACGAGATTTATGTCAATCTCCACTTTTGAGGAGATTACCAAAACTGTTCCTGAAAAATCGTTGCTTGCGCCGCTTAAAAAATCCGGCGGAAGAAACAACTTAGGTCGCATTACCGCTCGTCATCGCGGCGGCGGACACAAAAGACAATACAGAATAATAGATTTTAAAAGAGATAAACACGGAATTCCGGCAAAAGTTCATTCGATTGAATACGACCCGAACAGAACCGCAAGAATCGCTCTTTTACACTACGCAGACGGGGAAAAACGTTATATTTTAGCTCCGAACGGATTGAAAGTCGGCGATGTTTTGATGTCCGGAGAAAATGCCGAAATTAAAGTCGGAAACGCGTTAAAATTAAAAAATATGCCGCTCGGTAGTTTTGTTCACAATGTTGAGTTAAAGCCTGGAAAAGGCGGACAATTAGGCAGAGCCGCCGGAGCTTCCTTGCAATTGGTTGCGAAGGAAGGAAAATACGGCACATTGAAAATGCCTTCCGGCGAAGTTCGTATGGTTAATCTCGAATGTATGGCAACATACGGCGTTGTCGGAAATGCAGACCATTTGAATATCAGTCTCGGAAAAGCAGGTAGAAGTCGCTGGCTCGGGAGAAGACCTCACGTTCGCGGCGTTGCGATGAACCCTGTCGATCACCCGATGGGCGGCGGCGAAGGCAAAACTTCAGGCGGCGGGCATCCGGTTTCGCCTTGGGGACAGAAAGCCAAAGGTCTTAAAACGAGAAAGAAAAGAAAACCTTCTGATAAATTAATTGTTAAGAGAAGAAAATAATTAAGCGTAGAGTGTAAAATATGCCAAGATCAATTAAAAAAGGTCCATACGTAAATTACAAATTGTTGAAAAAGATTCGTGAAATGAACGAGCGCAACGAGAAAAAAGTTGTTAAAACCTGGTCTCGCGCAAGTATGATTGTTCCTGAATTTGTCGGACATACAATCGCAGTTCACAACGGAAACAAAATGATTCCGGTTTACATTTCGGAAAATATGGTTGGACACAAGTTAGGAGAATTTGCTCCTACTAGAATTTTTAGAGGACATCCTGGAACCAAAGCGGAAAAAGCCGCTCGTAAAAAGTGATTGAGGTTTAGATATGGAAGCAAAAGCAACGCATAAATATATTAAAGTTTCGCCTCGTAAAATGAGATTGGTAATCGATCTTATCAGAGGCAAATCGGTTGAAGAAGCTCTGAGCATTTTACATTTTAATCCAAAACACGCTTCGGTATATGCCGAAAAGGTTTTGAAATCGGCAATAGCCAATTTATTAAACAAAGACGAAGCGGCTAACGTGGATATTTCGGATTTATACGTAAAAGAAGCTTATGCAAATCCAGGCCCGATGTTGAAAAGAATTCAACCGGCGCCCATGGGAAGAGCTTACAGAATTAGAAGAAGAACAAATCATTTAACAATAGTAGTCGCTACTAAAAGCTAAGCAGGAGGAAACTTTTGGGTCAGAAAACAAATCCGATAGGTTTTAGAGTAGGAATAATCAGAGGATGGGAATCCAATTGGTACGAGCCGAAAAGCTACAAATCCAAATTGGAAGAAGATAGAAAGATTAGAACTTATATCAGAAAAAGATTGAAAAAAGCAGGCGTTTCGAGAATTATTATTGACAGAACGTCGAAAAATCTTTCTATCACAATTCACACTTCCCGTCCAGGTGTTGTTATTGGAAAGAGCGGGAAAGAGATTGCGCATTTGGAAGAGGAATTGAAAAAACTTCTCGACAAAGAAGTTAAGGTTCAGATTACGGAAATTAAAAGACCTGAATTGGATGCTTACTTGGTCGCCGAAAATATTGCAAACCAATTGCAAGGCAGAGTTTCGTTCCGCCGCGCTATGAAATCCGCAATTGCCGCGGCAATGAGAATGGGCGCCGAAGGAATTAAAGTTATGTGTTCCGGTCGCCTTGGCGGAGCCGAAATGGCAAGAACCGAATGGTACAAGCAAGGAAGAATTCCGTTGCACACGCTTAGAGCGGACGTTGATTACGCTACGGCGACAGCTCAAACCATTTACGGTTCTATCGGCGTTAAGGTTTGGATTTTCAAAGGCGAAGTTTACGTAAGAAACATTTAAGCGAATTAAGACTACCAGGAGAAGAGTTTTATGTTATTGCCAAAAAGAGTTAAATATAGAAAATCTCATAGAGGAAGAAGAAAAGGTAAAGCGCAAAGAGGTCATCGCGTTGCTTTCGGCGATATGGGCTTAAAAGCGTTGGAAGCCGGTTGGATAACTTCCAGACAGATAGAAGCTTGCCGCGTTGCCATTACACGTAAGATGAAAAGAGACGGTAAAGTTTGGATTAGAATTTTTCCCGATAAACCTGTTTCCAAAAAACCTCTCGAAACAAGAATGGGTAAAGGTAAAGGTAATCCTGAATTTTGGGTCGCTGTTGTAAAACCCGGGAGAATTATGTTCGAAGTGGCAGGCGTATCGAAAGAATTGGCTACCGAAGCGTTAAAAATGGCATCGTACAAATTGCCAATTAAAACTAAAATTGTTGCAAGACCTGATTTTCAATAAAAAGGTAAGAGAAAACGATGAAGATTTACGAAATCAGAGAAATGAGCACGGAAGAAATTATTAAGAGAATCGAAGAAGAAGAGAATAATCTGGTCGATTTGCGATTTCAAAACGAGCTTAAAAATTTGGCAAACACCGCCAAGTTGAGAAATACGAAAAAAGACATTGCCAGAATGAAAACCGTGCTTAGAGAAAGAGAACTTGAAGCGCAGAAAAATGAAAATAAAAATCAGGAGACGAATTAGTCGATGGAGACCAGAGGCAGAAGGAAAACGAGAACAGGCGTTGTAGTTTCGAATAAAATGGATAAAAGCATTGTCGTAAAAATCGAAAGACGCGTCAAACACCCGATATATAAAAAATATTTCAAGATTACGAAAAAGCTTATGGCTCATGACGAGAAAAACGAAAGTAACGTCGGCGATGTTGTTAAAATTATGGAAATAAGACCATTAAGCAAAAGAAAGAAGTGGAGATTAGTAGAAATAATTGAAAAAGCTAAGTAATCGTGCTGATTAAGGAGTTGTAAGAAATGATTCAACAAGAAACATCATTAGTGGTAGCGGATAACTCCGGGGCGAAAAAAGTCAAGTGCATAAAAGTACTTGGCGGCAGCGGAAGGAAATACGCAAGCGTCGGGGATATTATTGTGGTTGCAGTAAAATCCGCGATCCCGAATGGCAATGTTAAAAAAGGCGATGTGTCTCGTGCCGTAGTCGTTAGAACCAAAAAAGAAATCAGACGCAAAGACGGTTCATATATCAGATTTGACGAAAACGCGGCTGTATTGCTTAATAACCAAAACGAGCCGAGAGGAACCCGTATTTTCGGGCCTGTGGCAAGAGAATTACGCGATAAAAAATTTATGAAAATTGTTTCATTAGCGCCAGAAGTGCTATAAAAACAGGGTTTGAATATGAAGATTAAAAAGAACGATAACGTAATTGTGATAGCAGGGAACTACAAAGGACAGACCGGAAAGGTTCTGAAAGTTTTCCCTAAAAAGAACAGAGTGATTGTCGAAGGCGTTAATATCAGAAAACGTCACACAAAACCGAATCAACAATACCCTAACGGAGCGATTGTTGAAAAGGAAATGCCGATTGACGCATCTAACGTAATGCTTGTTGATCCGAAAACGAATAAACCGACTCGAATCGGCAAAAAAATAATTATCGACGACAAAACCGGTAAGAAGAAAAGCGTAAGAGTCGCAAAAGTAAGTAACGAAATGTTGTCATAAATTTTAGGACTGGGATAAATGGCAAAGAAGAAAAAAACAGAAGAAGTAAATACGACGGTTGAAGAAAAAATTACGCCGAGACTTTTTACGAAATATAAAGAAGAAATTATTTCCAAACTCAAAGAGGAATTTCAATACGGCAATATTATGGAAGTTCCCCGCTTGGAAAAAATTGTTGTGAATATGGGCGTTGGCGGCGCGGTCCAAGACCCGAAATTGCTTGAAGAAGCGCAAACCGCATTGATGACGATTACCGGACAAAAACCGGCAGTTAGAACCGCGAGAAAGTCGATTTCCAATTTCAAACTTCGCGAAGGAATGAAAATCGGCGCAAAAGTAACGTTGCGCGGAGCGAGAATGTATGAATTTCTCGACAGATTAATTGCAACGGCGTTGCCGCGCGTTCGCGACTTCCGCGGAGTATCCGACAAAGCGTTTGACGGTAGAGGAAATTACACGCTCGGAATTAAGGAACACACAATTTTCCCAGAAATAGATATCGACAAGGTAAATCGCATTTTGGGAATGGACATTACTTTTGTAACAACCGCAAAAACCGACAAAGAAGCGTACGAATTACTTAAAGCTTTCGGTTTTCCATTTAAGAAAAAGAATTAAAATAAGTAGGAAAAAATGGCAAGAAAAGGTTTAATAGCAAGAGAAGCGAAAAGACAAAAATTAGTTGACAAATATGCCGAATTGCGCAAAGAGTTGAAAGCGAAAGGCGATTGGGAAGGTTTGCAAAAATTGCCCCGTAATTCTTCGCCTGTCAGACTCAGAAACAGATGCGCGGTTACGGGACGTCCGAGAGGATATTACAGAAAGTTTGGCGTTTCGAGATTAGTGCTGCGCGAAATGGCGCTAAGAGGCGAATTGCCAGGCGTTAAGAAAGCAAGTTGGTAAAAGATTAGGAGAAAAGTATAAATGCCAGTTACAGATCCGATTGCTGATTATTTGACAAGAATTAGAAACGCTGTAAAAGCAAGAAAGAAATTTGTTGAAATGCCTTCATCAGGCATGAAAGTAGGAATTACCGAAATTCTTAAAAATAACAAATTCATTAAAGATTACGAAGTTATTGAAGATAACAAACAAAATGTTCTCAAAATTTATCTTCAATATGTTGACGGCGAACCGTCCATTCAAGGATTGAAAAGAGTAAGTACGCCAGGCTTAAGAAAATACGTTGGTAAAGACGAAATTCCGAGAGTTTTGAACGGACTTGGAATTGCGGTTATTTCAACGTCAAGAGGATTATTAACTGATAAAGAAGCCCGTAAGGAAGGCGTTGGCGGCGAAGTTATTTGCTACATTTGGTAAAAATTAAGAGGTAGGAAAAGTGTCAAGAATAGGTAAGAAACCGATAAATATTAAAGACGTTGAAGTAAAGATTGACGGTCAAAACGTAACCGTAAAAGGGAAATTAGGCGAACTTCAAATGGAAGTTCATCCGAATATTACGGTTAAAGTTGAAGGCGACGAAATTATTGTAACAAGACCAAACGACGCAAAACAAAACAGAGCATTACACGGTTTAACCCGCGCTTTGATTGCGAATATGGTAAAAGGCGTAACGGAAGGTTATAAAAAAACGCTTAAAATTATCGGCGTTGGTTACAGAGCGGAACTTAAAGGAAAAGGTTTGTTGTTAAACGTCGGTTACTCGCATCCTATTTATTTTATTCCGCCAGAAGAGATTAAAGTGGAAGTTCCCGCACCGGATCAAGTTGTTATTTCAGGAATCGACAAAGAACTTGTCGGAAACGTTGCGGCAAAAATCCGTTCGTTCCGCAAACCTGAACCGTACAAAGGAAAAGGTATCAGATATATTGACGAGGTTATTATCAGAAAAGCCGGTAAGGCGGCAGGTAAATAAAGGAGTTTATGAGCAATGGATAAATTAGTTGCAAGAAGAAGAGCCAAGAAAGCGCTTAGAGTTAGAAGCAAAGTTAGAGGAACGGCACAAAGACCGAGACTTACCGTCTTCAGAAGTTTGAAACATATTTACGCACAATTAATAGACGACGCTAGCGGCAAAACGCTTGCCGCGGCTTCTACCAAAACAAAAGATATTCAAGAACAACTTGCAAATGCAAAAAGCAAAGTTGAAAAAAGCGCAATTGTAGGCGAATACTTGGGTAAAAAAGCATTGGAACAAGGTATCGAAACGGTTGTTTTCGATAAAGGTTGGTATAAATATCACGGAAGAATTAAAGCGTTGGCAGACGGCGCAAGAAAAGCCGGATTGAAATTTTAACGCACAGCCGGATCGTCTAATGGTAGGACAGCGGCCTTTGGAGCCGTATGTAGAGGTTCGAATCCTCTTCCGGCTGCTAAAATAATTTGAAATAATTTGAAATAACGGAGAATTAAATTGAGATCAAAGAAAGTTACAATACTGGACGGATTGAAAGAGAAGGTTGTTCACATCAACAGAGTGGCAAAGGTTGTAAAGGGCGGTCGCCGTTTCAGCTTTAACGCAATTGTAGTTGTTGGCGATGGCAACGGACACGTAGGCGTAGGTTTGGGCAAAGCTAACGAAGTAACTGACGCAATCTCAAAGGGTATTGACGACGCAAAGAAAAACGTTTACAAAGTTCCGGTTATTAACGGAACGATTCCGCATGAAATTATCGGTAAATACGGTGCAGGAAGAGTTTTATTGAAACCTGCTTCTCCTGGTACCGGACTTATCGCAGGCGGCGGAGTTCGCGCGGTTTTGGAACTTGCAGGCGTTCAAGACGTTTTGACAAAATCTTTGGGTTCGAGCAACCCGCATAACCAAGTAAAAGCGACCATGCAGGGATTGTTAAACTTGGTTGACGCGAGAGCGATGGCAAAAAGAAGAAATATGACAGTAAGTGAATTGTTTAATTCCTGATCGAGGTGACGATGGCTAAGAAATTAAAAATAACTCAAATAAGAAGTATAATTGACAGACCGAAAGATCAAAAGAGAACTATTGCGGCATTAGGGTTGGGAAGACCGAATTATTCCACAATTAAAAACGACACGCCGCAAATTCGCGGAATGATTAAAAAAGTATCGCATTTGGTTAAAGTTGAAGAAATTGAAGAAGACGAGGCGTAAATGGATATTCTAAGTAATTTGAAATATGCTGAAGGTTCTAAAAAGAAAAGAAAAAGAGTAGGACGCGGCGAAGGCAGCGGACATGGCGGACAAGCTACGCGCGGTATGAACGGCGCAAAATCGCGTTCCGGTTTTAAACATCGCGCTTGGTTCGAAGGCGGACAAATGCCGCTTCAAAGAAGAGTTCCGAAAAGAGGATTTAATCATATATTTAAAGTTCGTTATCAAGCCGTAAACGTTTCGATGTTGCAGAAGTTAGTCGATAACGGCAAAATTGAAGATGGAAAAGTTGATGCGGTAACTCTTTATAAAAACGGAATTATTTCCAAAGCGACCGCGCCGTATAAAATTTTGGGAAACGGCGAATTAAACGCAAAACTCGACGTGGAAGCGCACAAATTCAGCGCATCCGCAAAAGAAAAAATTGAAGCTCAAGGTGGAACCATAAAAGAGATTAAAGATTAATGGCGAAATTTCAAGAAACATTCCGTAATATTTTTAAGATTCACGAGCTGAGACAAAGAATTCTCTACACGCTCGCATTGCTTGTTGTCATCCGGGTTGGCGCGCACATTACGTTGCCTGGAATCGATCATAATATTTTAACGCAAGCAATGGCGAATAAAACATCCGACAATTTGTTCGGATTATACGATTTGTTTGTCGGCGGCGCATTTTCCAACGCGGCTATTTTTGCTCTTGGTATTATGCCTTACATCAGTTCGTCGATTATTTTGCAATTGTTGGGAGCCGTTGTTCCTTCCATTCAAAAATTGCAAAGAGAAGGCGAAGAAGGCAGAAAAAAGATTACACAATGGACAAGATACGGAACCGTTATTATTTCAGCGTTTCAAGCTTGGGGCGTTACGATTCACTTGAAAAATATAAATTTTAACGGCGTTCCGATTATACCGGCTGAAGTTCAAGGATTTTTCTGGACATTCTCTACGATTTTATATCTTGTCGCCGGAACAGTATTTATTATGTGGCTTGGCGAACAAATTACGGATAAAGGAATTGGCAACGGCATTTCGTTAATTATTACGGTTGGAATTATCGACAGATTGCCTTACGCTTTGCTTGACGAATTCAGATTGCTTTCCGCCGGACAACGCAATATTGTTATTGAGATTGTTATCTTGGTTCTTTTGTATTTCATAATTGCGGCTATCGTTTTGGTTACGCAAGGAACGAGAAGAATTCCGGTTCAATACGCAAAACGCGTTGTCGGAAGAAAAGTTATGGGCGGCGTAACTCAATATATTCCTTTGCGAGTTAATACCGCCGGCGTTATGCCGATTATCTTTGCTCAAGCGATTATGTTTATTCCAAGTACCGTACTTTCGTTCTTCCCGGATAGCGAATTTATGCAAACTGTCGCAGGATATTTCCAATATACGTCGTTTACGTATTCGCTCATTTACGCGTTGATGATTATCTTCTTTACTTATTTTTACACGGCGATTGCGTTTAATCCGGAAGACGTTGCTGAAAATATGAAAAAACAAGGCGGATTTATTCCGGGTATTCGTCCGGGTAAACAAACCGCGGAATTTATTGATAATATTTTAACCAAAATAACTTTACCCGGCTCAATATTCCTTGCGATTGTGGCAATTTTGCCTGCGTTTATTTCGCGTCTCGGAGTATCGGGAAGTTTCGCAAGATTTTTCGGCGGAACAAGTCTTTTGATTATTGTCGGCGTAGCGTTGGATACGTTACAACAAGTGGAATCTCATTTGTTGATGAGACATTACGACGGCTTTATGAAGGCCGGTAAAATGAAAGGAAGAAGATAGGCGTATAATTGATTTTTATTAAAACGAAAAAAGAAATCGATTACATACGCGAAAGTTCTCAACTTGTTGCAGAGACCTTACAACTTTGTAAGAGTTACGTTAAACCGGGAATAACGACGCTGGAATTGGATAGAATTGCGGAAGATTACATTAGAAGTAATAACGCAATTCCGGCATTCAAGG
>WGAL01000152.1 GCA_015494845.1 Melioribacteraceae bacterium | reverse complement strand
TATAAGAGACAGCCTGAAATCCGATAAAACTGAGTTCGCGAAAATCGTTGAAATTTTCAATATGCTCGCTCTGGCACATCCTGAAATTTCGTTCAAATTATACAAGGATAATTCGCTTCACTTGAATTATCAGCCTGGCGGTTTGGACGAAAGGATGAAACAGATTTTCGATGAAAATATTTTGGATATGACAATTGCGTTCGAGGAAGCCTCCGATTTCCTTTCCGCTTTCGGTTACGTTGCAAAACCGACTTATCTCATTAATAGCAAGAATTCGCAATTTCTGTTTGTTAACGGTCGCTACGTAAAAAACAAAGTCGTAAACAACGCGGTTTTCGCCGCATACGAAAATCTTTTGGCAAAAGGCGAGTATCCGTTTTTTGTTTTCTTTTTGAATATCGACGCGGAAATGGTGGACGTGAACGTTCACCCGACAAAAGAGGAAATAAAATTTTACAACGATTCGCAAATTTATTCGTTCGTAAAAGCGGTCGTAAAAAAGGCGCTCGGCAGTTACGATTTCATCCCTAAAATAAAAAAGGACGAAGAAAGCGAATTGAGAGTGATTGTAAATAACGCGAAAAAATCCAAGCAAATCAGAAAAGAAAATTTTACGCATTCGCCAAATCCGATTGGCGAAGACGAACTCGATTTGCTGTTCGGCGAAATTTCAAACGAAGCCGGTTCAAGTAAAAATGCTCATCCTTTTGCGCAAAACGGCGAGCGACAAAAAAACGCAAGCGCGGAAAGCAAAACAAAATTCGAGAAGCCGCAAGTCTTTTTTGTCGGCGAAAAATTTCTCGCATCGCAAATTAAAAGCGGCTTAATGTTAATAGATATTAACCGCGCGCATCAAAGAATTTTGCGCGACAAAGCGATGAATTCCTTGAAAAAAGGCGCGTCGTTCAGTCAGCAACTTTTGTTTTCAAGAACGTTTCAACTTTCGCGCGAAGATTACGAAACCGCGCAAAAATTCGACTCAAAATTATCGCTCTTGGGTTTTGAGTTGAAATATCATTCCAAAAATACAATTACCGTCGCTGGAGTTCCTTCCGACGTAAAAATGGGAAACGAGGTAACGGTTTTAACAGGAATTATTTCCGCGTTGAAAAATTTCGGCGAAGGGAACGTCGATAAAATTATCGCGGAAACTTTCGCGCAACTTGTCGCTTACAAAAGCGCAAAAGATTTTTCCGCAAACGAAGAGACGCTTTTTGTCGATCAACTTTTTGCGACGAGCGAACCGAAATTCACGCCGAACGGAAAAAGAATCTTCATTACAATCACTTACGAGGAAATTCTACTAAGACTCAACGAGAAAGCGGAAAAATGAGCAAACTCGAATTAATAAAATCGTTAGTAAAATCAGGCGCAAAAATTTCTCAAATCGACGAAAATATTTTTTCATTTCTTCCTGAAAATGAACGCAAAAGCGATTACGATAAAAAAGCGCTTTTTTACGATTTTGTAATCGGCAATGAAATTTACAACAGATTAATTTGGGGCAACAGTAAAAAGAATTACGAAGATTTTTATTCGGAAAGTTTGCATTCAACCGCTAACGGAATAATTCTCGACGCGGGTTGCGGCTCTCTTGTTTTTACGGCAAACGCGCTCGGCGAAACAAACGGCAATAAAATTATTTTGCTCGACCGTTCGCTCGGAATGTTGAAAAAAGCGGAAAAGAGATTGATTGCGAAGTTCGGCGAAATTCCCGGAAACATTGTTTTTCTGCAAGCCGATATTTTCAATCTTCCGTTTAATGCGGAAAGTTTCGACGCTGTAATTTCGCACGGAATGGCGCACGTTTTCAGCGAAACGGAAAGATATTTTAATTCGTTGTTGAATGTCGCAAAATCGCGCGCGCCGCTTTTCTTTTTGGTTCTACTTGCAGAAAATGTTTTAGGAAAGATTTTTACAAATTTTGCAAAACTTGCCGGCGAAATTGCAATTGCGGAAAATTCGGAATATTGGGAGGATTTAGTTAAACGTTTTAGCCAAGAATACAGAGTAAAAACAAACGGCAACATCGGATATATCGAATTGATTAAGGAAAAATAAAGTAACCAGCGTGAATGGGACGCTGATTTTTATGATTGATTATGCTTCAAACGAGAATTACCTTCGAGGCACTTGCTCCCTCGAAGGTAAGAAAGTTTAGAGATTGTTTAATACCTTCAACGAACGAGTACGTTGAAGGAAAACAATAAGCGAAGAAGTTCCGCCGCGGCGGATGTGCGTTTTCTTCATTTTCGTTTGGCTCATTCGGAGAATATTCTTAATATTACAACCTAATTTTTTGTTCTTTTGTACTTACGGAGAGGTGCCGGAGTGGTTGAACGGGGCGGTCTCGAAAACCGTTGTACGCATTTCGCGTACCGAGGGTTCGAATCCCTCCCTCTCCGCAAAAGTTATTCTCTTTCCCTTTTACTTAAAAATTCAAATTTTAATTTCACGCAAATATTTTTCTACGCATACTTTTCAGCGTAAAGTTTACGCAATACTTTCTTATCGAGTTTGCCGACGCTCGTTTTCGGAATTTCTTCCAACGGAATAAATTTATCGGGTATCGCCCATTTTTCTATTCTTCCGGCTTCGACAAATGTTTGCAATGCGCTTACGCATTTTTGTTGAATTTCTTCTTCGGAAATTTCCTCTTTCAGCGAAACGAAAGCAACCGGTCGTTCTCCCCACTTTTCATCAGGAACGCCAATAACTGCGACTTGTTTAATAAAATCGCATCTGCTAATTAAACTTTCGAGTTCAAGCGAAGAAACCCACTCGCCGCCTGTTTTAATTACATCTTTTAATCTGTCCGTAATTTTGTAATAACCCAATTCATCTTTATACGCAATATCGCCGGTATGCAACCAGCCGCCGCGCCAAAGTTCCTGCGAGTTCTTTTCCGATTTGTAATAACCTTTTGTAAGCCAAGGAGCGCGAACTACAATTTCGCCAACCTCGCCGTTTTTCGCTTCTTCGCCGTTTTCTTTTACAAGCCTCATTTTCACAAACGGAATCGGAAAACCGGTTTTGGTAATTGTATCGAGTTCCTCTTCGTTGGAAAGATTTTCCATTCCTGGTTTAAATTGCGAAAGCGTAAGCACAGGCGCAGTTTCGGACATTCCGTAACCAGTCATCAATTTAATATTCCGTTTGCGCGCAAGTTCTGCCAATCCGCGAGACAGCGCCGAACCGCCAATTACGACTTTCCAATTTGAGAAATCGAATTTCTCGGTAGCCGGATTTCCCACTACCATTTGTAAAATTGTAGGAACGCAGTGCGACAAAGTAACTTTGTGCTGAACAAGCAATTTCACCAAAGTTTCATCGTATCTTCCAGGATAAATTTGCTTAACTCCAAGCCAAGTTGCGATGTACGGAATTCCCCACGCATGAACATGAAACATTGGCGTAAGCGGCATATAAACATCTTTCGAGTTAAAACTTACCGGCTCAGGATAAGCGCTCAGCGTAGCCATTACGGAAATTGTGTGCAAAACTATTTGTCTGTGCGAAAAGAAAACACCTTTCGGATTTCCGGTTGTTCCTGTTGTGTAAAATAAAGTAGCGATTGTATCTTCGTCAAAATCGGGAAAATCGAAAGTATCCGGTTCTTCGTTCATTAATTGTTCGAATTCGCCAAGCGTTTCAATTTCCGGTTCGAAATCTTCGTCCCCGTCGTTAATGTAAATTATATGTTGAACGGTGTCGAAATTCGGAGCGATAGCTTTTACAAGCGGCATAAAATCTTTATGGACAACCAAAACTTTATCTTCGGCGTGATTGATTGTGTAAAGCATTTGTTCCGGAGAAAGACGAATATTAACAGTGTGAAGAATTGCGCCAATCATCGGCACGGCAAAATAATGTTCCAAATAACGCGGACTGTCCCAATCCATTACCGCAACAACGTCGCCTTTTTTAACTCCGATTCTTGTTAGTAGGTTCGCCAATTTACGAACGCGTTTGTTTAACTCAACGTAATTGTAAGAATATTTGTCGCGATAAAAAATTTGCTGCTCCGGTGACCACTCAACCGAGCGTTCCAAAATGTGCTTTATAATTAATTGGTAATCGTATGAAAAATTCGGGAATAGTTGTTCGTTCATAGCTCCTCCTGATTG
>WGAL01000151.1 GCA_015494845.1 Melioribacteraceae bacterium | reverse complement strand
GGCGTTATATTTGCCGTTAAATCCTATCATAAAAAAAGAGAAAATTATGACAACTTATTCCTTAACAACAAGTAAAAGTAAATATGCAATGTTTGTTTTTATTGTCGCAAGTGTTCTTTTATTTTTAAGCGGCAATATCTTACAAGGTTCTCCGTTGTCGAAAGTAAAGTCCGGAGATTGGACGGACACCCGCAAAGCGCCTTATTTAATTTATAACGGCAACGCAGACCAAATGGAAGTGCATTGGCAACTTACTTCGACTAAAACTTGCACAATAGAATGGGGAACGGATACGAGTTATTCCGCCGGTTCAGCAAATACAAACGAATACAATTTGTCTCATCAGCACAAATATATTATTGACAATTTAACTCCCCGCACAAAATATTACTATAAAGTTACAGCCGGAAGAGACGTGCATTACGGCTCGTTTTATTCCGCGCCCGATACGGCGGCGACACAATTGAAATTTTTCGCATACGGCGATACGCGTTCCAATCCAGTCGCCCACAATAAAGTCGCTCAGGGAATTTTAAATGCAATTCAATCCGATCCGGAATTTCAAACTTTGGTTTTATCCGTCGGCGATTTGGTTTCCGACGGCGAGGACGAATACTACTGGGACGATGAATTTTTTAGCGGTTCGTATTCGAACATTAACAAAATGCTTGCAAATCTTCCTTACCAGTCGGCGCGGGGAAATCATGAAGGAAACGCAATTTTATATAAAAAATATTTCCCTTACCCGTACGTTAATTCTTGTTATTGGTCGTTTGATTACGGGCCTGCGCATTTTGTCGTAATTGACCAATATGTAAGTTATTCATCAGGTTCCGCGCAATATAATTGGATTGATAACGATCTTGCAACAAGCACAAAACCATGGAAATTTATTCTGTTGCATGAACCAGGCTGGACGGCAGGCGGTCATAGCAACGAGATCCCCGTGCAGACTTACATACAGCCGTTATGCGAAACTTATCATGTGCCAATAATATTCGGGGGACACAATCACTACTACGCGCGCGCTGTGGTTAACGACGTTACGCATATTACTACGGGCGGAGGAGGAGCGCCTCTTTATGATCCCAACCCTAACTACCCTCATATTGTTGTTACGGCAAAGGCGCATCATTATTGCAAAATAGTTCTGGATGACAATATGCTTTATTTCAGCGCGTATGACGACAAAGGCGCGCTCATCGATACTTTTTCCGTTGAGAGAACTCCGGATGGCGTTATAAGCGATAATGAGACAAAACCGCTGAAATTTTATTTGAAACAAAATTACCCGAACCCGTTTAATCCGACAACCAACATAACTTACGTCATTGCGAGGAGCGAAGCGACGCGGCTCCGCCACGGGCAATCTGCCGCATTGCCGGTTCAACTAAAAGTTTACGACACACTCGGTCGCGAAGTTACAACGCTTGTAAATGAAAGACAAGCGCCGGGTAAATATTCGGTTCAATTTAATGCGGTGAATTTACCAAGCGGAATTTACTTCTACACTTTACGAGCCGGAAATTTTATTCAAACGCGAAAAATGGTTCTGATGAAATAGGTTCAAGTTATTCTGTTTTATTTACAGGGACAGCCTATTGGTTGTCCCTTATCGATTTTTTTGCAAATTTAATGTTTATTAGGAAATTCGTTTATTTTCTCAATGGCTCCTCGTTCATGCTAATTTAGCGATGTGAATAAAATTGCCGTTGAAAACTTTTCACTCCCCAAGTCAACCATGGATAATTCTTTGTCTTAATTCTGTATTTTAAGAAAAAATGTTTTATAATTGAATTGGAAATTTTAGACAAAATCTACGCCACACTATATCAACTCGTCGATCAAGAGTTAATAGTCAGTAGAATTTTCTTCTGAATGAAAATCGTCCTAAATTTTCCCAATATTGTTCGTTACCCATTTTTATGATTCTTTCATAAATCAAGAACGCTTAAATATGTAAAGAAAACGGTTATTTCTTCGATAATAAAAGTTATAATCGAAATTTTTTTATCAAATAAAAATATAAATTGAATGGAAAATTTAAGCATTACAAAATACATCAAAGTATTTTTATTACTGTTTGTAACATTAACGCTTAACGCTCAGGGTAATTATTATGATGGGATTTCCGTTGAAAGCCTGACCTTTGTAAGCGATTTGCAAACTCTCATCCGCTCCGGTTATGTAAAATTATCTTATGATAATTACGACGAGAATATGATACCCGGCTTTTACGCTAGCGACAACGGCGACGGAACAAAATCCGTTTTTGGCGTTTATTCGAATTACGAATATGTTTACTCCGGAACGTTTACTTGGGGAACGATGAGCAGGGAGCATACCTGGTGTTATTCGTGGATGCCGACGCACGGGGATAAGAGCACGGAGGAATATTCGGATTATCATCATTTATTTCCCGTCGAGCAAGATCACGCTAACGCGGTAAGAAGCAATCATCCTTTCGGGGAAGTCGTAGATACAATATCGGTTTTCGGCGAGGCGGTTTACGGCTACGACGTAAACGGACACAAAGTTTACGAGCCGAGGGACGAACAAAAAGGCGACGCCGCGAGAGCTTTGTTTTATATGGCTCTTAAATATAACGGCGTTGACGGAAACGATTGGACTTTTAATCATTTGAATAATGTTACTCTGCCAAATCTTTCGGAAGCGCCGCAAGATGTCGATTTATTGATAAGCTGGCATCAATTGGACCCGCCGAGCGAAACGGAAAAAGCAAGAAACGAATATATTTACAATTTACAGCATAACAGAAATCCGTTTATAGATCATCCCGAGTACGTGGATTATATCGACTTTAACACGATGACCAAAAAAGAAGGAACCGAAAACGAAGAAATCAACATTTTCTTTTCCGAATACGTTGAAGGAAGTTCATACAACAAAGCGCTGGAAATATTCAATTCCTCCAATAGTTCGGTTAGTTTCGCTCTCGGGAATTACAGAATCGAAATATTCTCCAACGGCAGCAAGACGGCAACTTACAGCATTACTCTTTCCGGCGATATTCAGGCAAATTCCGTCTTTGTAATTGCGCATACTTCCGCGGCGCAAGCTATTCTTGATGTTTCCGACCAAACAAGCGGAAGCGTTAATTTCAACGGGAACGACGCCGTTGTTTTGTTGAAAGACAGCGATACTCTGGATGTTATCGGACAAGTTGGTTATAATCCTGGAACAAGTTGGAACGAAAACGGCGTTTCCACATATGACGCAACTTTGAGGCGGAAACACGGAATTACGCACGGCGACAGCGTTGCTTCCGATGTTTTTGATCCTTCTATGGAATGGGACGCTTATCCGAAAGACGATTTCAGCGATTTGGGAATTACGCCAACTCCTGTTGAACTTGTTGCGTTTTCAGCTGTAGCTATGGAGAATTCGGTAAAATTATACTGGCGAACCGCAACAGAAATAAACAATTTCGGTTTTGAAATAGAAAGAAGAAATAACAATGAGGATATTTGGGAAACAATCGGCTTTGTTAACGGAGCCGGAAACAGTAATTCGCCGAAAGAGTATTCATTTATCGATAGTAACATCCACGGCGGAACTTACCTTTACCGATTAAAACAACTTGATTTGGACGGAATATTCGAATATTCGAAAACGGTTGAAGTGTTTGTCGCTCCGCCGCAAAATTTCGAACTTTCTCAAAATTATCCGAACCCGTTTAATCCGACGACCAATATTACTTACGTCATTGCGAGCGGAGCGAAGCAATCTACCAAATTTTCAGCTTATGCTAATAATCCGACAGATTGCCACGTAAATTCCAACAAGTTGGAATTTACTCGCAATGACGGAATGGTTCAAGTTTCGCTAAAAATTTACGACGCGCTCGGGCGCGAAGTGGCAACGCTTGTAAACGAAAAACAAGCGCCAGGTAAATATTCGGTCCAATTTAATGCGACTTCCGCCTCAGGCGGACTACCGAGCGGAATTTACTTCTACACTTTGCGAGCCGGGAATTTTGTTCAAACACGAAAAATGATTTTGATGAAGTAAACGCGAGGGTTACTAATTTTCGCTGAGTTTTAACATTAGAAGTTTAATTAAAACAGGGGAATTTTCAATTTGATTTTTCCCCTTATTTTTTTTGACATTAAGTTTTTATTTGGCAAATCGAACAATATTTTTTATTATAATTAATTAATGAACAACTATTAAGCAACAAAATCGAGGGATGAGAGCTATTTTCTCAAGTGAAAGAATATTATTTATAACGATTGATTTTAAAGTAATAAATTGTTCATATACATTTCATAATATTGCATATTAAATCATGAGTAATACGAAAGAACCAAATTTACAAAAGAAAGCGAATAATAATATTGGTATTAAATACAAACATCCTGTAAATTTCTATATTTTGGCAACAATAATTCCTTGGGTATTTTGGGGACTTGCCGGAAAAATGAGTTGGGATAGCAATTCGAATATTAAGGTTATTTCCGCTTTTGGTTTTATTGGGTTATTGGCGCCAATGATTGTTGCCTTGTGGTTCATTCATAAGGAAACAGGACTTAAAAATGATTTGGGCAAAAGAATTTTCAATTTCAAAAATATTAAACCTATCTATTTTATACTCGCTTTATTTTTAATGTTGGGCAGTATATTGTTAGCGCAAGCAATATCTCTATTATTTGGATACAGCGTAAAACAATTTACAATAAGCGGGCAATATACTTTTAGTTCCGGCGTTTTTCCGGTATGGTTCTTGCTTATTATGGCGCCGGCAATTGAAGAAATGGGGTGGCACACCTACGGAACTGATGTTTTAAGAACAAAATTTAATCTTTTTTATACATCAATTATATTTGCGTTCTATTGGGGCATTTGGCATATACCGCTTTCAACCATTAAAAATTATTATCAAAGCAATTTGGTGGAAACCGGTTGGATCTATGGCGTTAATTTTTTGGTTAGCATTTTCCCGTTTGTAATTATAATGAATTGGCTTTATTATAAAGCAAAAAGAAATATTATTATTCCGATTATTTTTCATATTACGGCAGGCTATTTTAACGAAATATTCGCTACTCATCCTATAAGT
>WGAL01000150.1 GCA_015494845.1 Melioribacteraceae bacterium | reverse complement strand
CTTTTATACTGTTTTGCCGCAACAATAAAATAAGCATCATAAGCATAAATATTATGTTTGTAAGCAAATTCCAGAGCTTTATTTAAATCAATATCAACAAATCGAATATTAATTTGAGAATAATACTCGATTGCCTCTTTCGCGTGTGCTAATGTTATTCTATTTCTTTTAAACATAGCAGAAAACGCGTTTGCAATCTCCCAATGAAGTGAAATCGGAGCAATTAACTCTTCTCCTTTTGTTGTTTTATTAGTTTTGGCTTATGTGCTTCATTGGTAATTACAGAAATAATAACCGATGTATCTACAACTAAACTCAATGTGTTTTTTATCTTTCTGTACAATTGTACATTTAATATTTTAATAAATTTCAAAGCAATAAGAGAGTTTAAATTATCTCATAGATAAAAGATGATTATTAATTTTTTATCTTTCAAATCTTTATTCGTTTTTCGTTCTTTTAGTGAATCTCGCTTAATAGCGCGTCCTATTTTGCAACAAATTCCCTTAAAAATACACATTTAATATCAAAAACATTTAATTTAGATAGTATTATCGGTATGTTTTTTGCAAATGGAATTTGCTATGAAAATCAAAAATGAAAATATTTTAAATGTAATAAATGATGTTCCGGTTGGCATTGTCGTTTTCGACAAAGAATTTAAAATAACTTTTGTTAATGAAACCGTTAAATTATTTGCTGAAATTTTTCCGGTTAAAAAATTTATTGATGAAAAAGTTGATTTATTCCTTCCGGAAAAAGATTTACCTAAATTGGAAAAACTAAAAACCGATTTACTTCCATTCGAAATTCTTCTTAATAAAACAAAGAAAAAAAGCGGGGAAGAAATAAATTTCATTTTAAAGGCCGTCCCAATTGAAAACGAAGGCGAATTTAGCGGCGGAATTATTGTTATTGAAGATTTGATTACAGTTGAGGAAGCCGAAGGAATTAACATCGTTAAAACCAAGTTGTTCGAAAAATTACTTAACCGCATTGAAACAGAGTTTGCGTTTTTTACCTCGAGCGGGGAAATTTTTTACGCGCCGAAAAATATTAGTAAAGAAAGTCTGAAAATTTTAACTGAAAATTTCTCAATAGATTCTTCCGGTGTTCGTGAAATACAAGTCGGAAATAAATTTTACCGATTACAAATTTTACCGGTTACGGAAATTAAATCCGGAGAGATAATTTACTTTGCGACGCTAAATGATATCACACAAACAGCTGAGAAAATTAACGAACTTAACGCGGCAATATCCGAGCTAAAAAAATTGCTTGCGAAGACGGAAAGTTTGATTTTTTACAACGAGCGCGGCGAAATTCTGAAAAAAGAATTCGGCGAAAACGCCTCGCTGAAAGAGCGGTTCAAAAAAATAAAAGAGATTACGGAAGTTAATGAAAATACCAAGCGTGAAAATTTCTTTACGGAAAATTCAACTTTTTTCTTCACGGTAAAATCTGCAAATTTTTATAAGCATTATTTGTCGCGCGTTTTGAAATTCGACGGCATGTATGTTCTTTCAATTGTGAACTTGCCGGAAGATTTCAGCGAATTTGTAAAAGAAAAAAGTATCGCTGATGTAATTGATATTTTCAACAATTACGCCGAAAATTTTATTTGGAAAGCCGAGCGAAACGAAAACGACGAACTTAAATTAGATTTCTACACACATAGCGTCGAAAAAATAACCGGCTATGCGCCTTCCGAGTTAATTAAAAATAAATTTGCAAGATTTCGTTTAATACACCCGAATGACAGAAAGAAATTGTTCGAAACGCTACGAAAGGCGCTTAAAGCCAGTGAAAACGGTTCTTATGAAATTGAATTCAGAATATTTACCAAGAACCATAAAATTATTTGGCTGAGGGAAAGAATTTTTACTTTCGCAGAAAACGGAATAACGCGAAAATTAATCGCGATTGTTTCCAACATTACGCGAGAGAAAGAAAAAGAAGAAAAACTTTTAAATGAGAATAAAAAGTTAAAAGAAATCAACGAGGCAAAGGACAGATTTATTTCGATTATTTCTCACGATTTGCGCTCGCCGTTCACTTCAATTCTCGGTTTTACCAAATTGATTCTTGAGCAAAATCTTCCGCCGGATAAAACTCGCGAGTATGTGAACTTCATCCAAAATTCTGCAAACTCAATGCTTAATTTGGTTAACGCGCTTCTCGATTGGACAAGGTTGCAAACCGGAAGAATTAAATTTTCGCCGCGAAAAATTTCGCTTTTCGAAGTCGTTCAATCGTCGGTTGAAATGCTTGCAGGCGCGGCGCTTCAAAAAGGCGTGCAGTTGGAAAATCTTACGCCGAGAAGCGTTTACATTCACGGCGATAAAAATCTTTTGCTTCAAGTTTTTAACAATTTAATCGGGAACGCGATAAAATTCACGAAAGAAGGCGATTCGATTACAATTAACGCAACAAAAGACAAAACGACGAACGCGGTTCGTATTTCGGTAAAAGATACCGGCGTCGGAATCAAAAAGGAAGATTTGCCGAAATTATTCAAAGTCGATTCCAAGTTTACAAATCCCGGAACAGCCGGCGAAAAAGGCACGGGACTCGGGCTTTCGTTGGTTCATGAAATAATTAAAAAACACGGCGGCGAAATTACCGTTGAAAGCGAATACGGAAAAGGAACGGAGTTTATTTTCACTTTGCCGATTTCATCTTCGATTGTGCTGTTGATTGATAAAAACCCCGCCGAATTAATTCTTTATTCAAAATTAATTACGAGTCTTTTCCCTGAACTCAAAGTCATTACCGCGTCGAAAAAAGCCGAAATTGAGGAAATTGTGGAAAAGAAATCGCCGGTTCTGCTTATATCCGAATTAAAAACAAGCGATTACGATATTTTCGATTTTGTCGAGTATCTGAAAAACAAAAACAGCAATAAAGTAAACAGAATTATTGTTCTTTCAAGAAAAATCGGGGAAGAAGAAAAGCAAGAACTTGCAAGAGCGGGATTAACTACGGTATTTCAAAAACCGGTTGATTTAACCGTTTTTAAGAGCGCGATAAATAATAAGTTGAAAAGTTAGCCGCCGGTTAAAATCATTTCTTTCGAATATAACCATTTTCTAAATTTTCTTGGAAGACGTTCAAATTTAGCGGTAAAATTATAAATTATCGATTAATATAACTTTGAATTATTTATCCCTACCCCAACGCCGCTTGCGCGTCATTACTCCGCATAGACGAACTACCGCGCCGTGCGCGGAATGGTTGAACTGTAATTGTCTGAACCATGATTTTTTTGATTACTGGATTACATGATTTTTTCATTTTCCCTTTGTCCGCCATGACGAACTCTGCGCCTCTGAACCTTTTTGCCATTCAATCATGCCAATCACTTAATCATCCGAATCATGGTTCAAGACATTGACATTTGCTTAACAAACAAACAGTCCGCCTAAGGCGGAGCCGCGCTCCGTTTCACTCCGTTCGCAATGACCCGTTTTTTTCTGTCTTTGCGAGGAAATTGCGTAAGCAATTTCCGAAGCAATCTATCAAATATTCAGCCTTTGCTTACTAAACCGACAGTCCGCCTAAGGCAGAGAGTTGGAAAATTAAAACAGGTTCTTCAACAAAAATTTTTGTCAAGAAACTTAAACTTGTTCAATTTTCTTAATATTTTCTCTTAACTATTTGATTAATTTTAAATTGAGAAAATAAAGAGAAAACTAACGCAAAAAAGATATTCGGTTTTCTTTTTATAAAATTTGATATATTGTCTTATTAAAATTTCAGGAGAATAAAGATGAGCGAAAAATTTGACATTGTGGTTCTCGGCGGAGGTCCCGGCGGTTACGTTGCGGCAATTCGCGCGGCGCAATTGGGTTTTAAAACCGCCGTCGTCGATAAAAGCGAACTTGGCGGCGTTTGTTTGAATTGGGGTTGCATCCCAACTAAAGCATTGCTTAAAAGCGCGGAATATTACGATTTGATGAAAAACCGCGCGAAAGATTTTGGAATTACCGTCGAAAACGTTTCGTTCGATTTCAAGAAAATTATTAAACGCAGTCGCGACGTTTCAAAACGCGTCGTAAAAGGCGTGGAATATTTGATGAGGAAAAATAAAATCACGCGCGTTCGCGGTTTCGGATTTATCGAAAACAACGCGACGCTGAAAATCTTAAACGAAAACGGCGAGGAAACGGAAAAACTTAATTTCGATAAACTGATTATCGCAACCGGCGGGCGACCGAAAACTTTTCCGAACATTCCCGTTGACCGAGAGTTTATAATTACAAGCAAAGAAGCAATGTCGCTCGACGAACGTCCGGATGAGCTTATCATTATTGGCGCGGGCGCAATCGGAATTGAGTTTGCGTATTTTTACAATACGCTCGGAACTAAAGTTACGATAATCGAAATGCTGGATGCTTTGGCGCCTCTTGAAGACAAGGAAGTTTCCGAAACGCTGAAAAGAGCATTCAATAAACGCGGAATAGAAACACATTTGGGAACGCGCGTCGTAAAAGCCGAAGTAAAAAACGGCAAGGTTGAAGTTGTTATCGAAAAAGACGGGAAAGAGGAAGTTTTAACCGCCGACAAAGTTTTAAGCGCAATCGGCGTTACGGGAAATATCGAAGGTTTCGGATTGGAAAATATCGGCGTGAAAACCGAGAAAGGATTTATTTCCGTAGATAAAACGACATACGAAACAAACGTAAAAAATATTTACGCCGTGGGCGACGTAATCGGCGCGCCGCTATTGGCTCACGTCGCAAGCGCGGAAGCGATTCATTGCGTTGAAACGATAAAAGGTTTAAATCCTGAACCGATTGATTACGATTCAATTCCCGGTTGCACTTACGCAATTCCGCAAATTGGAAGCATCGGCTTAACGGAAGAAGAGGCGACGAAACGCGGCTACAAGCTGAAAATAGGAAAGTTCCCGTATTCGGCAAGCGGAAAAGCAACGGCGATAGGCGAACGCGAAGGTTTCGTAAAATTAATTTTCGAGGCGCAATACGGCGAACTTCTCGGCGCGCATATTATCGGAGCGGAAGCGACCGAACTTATTGCCGAACTCGGCGTAGCAAAAAAACTCGAAACGACTTTCGAATACATTCACAAAACGGTTCACGCTCATCCTACTTTGTCGGAATCAATTATGGAAGCGGCTGGCGATGCAAACGGCAAAGCAATCCACATATAAAATTACGGAAGAAACTTTAACGCGCTCTCTTTCGTGTTACGATTTGGGAACGGTTAAATATTCCGATGCGTGGGAATTGCAAAAGGAACTTTATCGTTTGCGATTAAACGGCGAAATTCCCGACACTCTGCTTTTGCTCGAACATCCGCACGTTTACACGCTCGGCAAAGCTGCGAATAAGGAAAACGTAATCGCGAAGCCGGAATTTATTCAGTCGCACGGAATTGAAATTTTTGAGATTGACAGAGGCGGCGACGTTACTTATCACGGGCCCGGACAAATTGTCGGATACGCAATTTTAAATCTCGCGGAATGGAAAAAAGACGCGCACGAATATTTACGCGCAATCGAAGAAACGATAATTCGTACTTGCGCAAATTATGGAATTGAAACGGAGCGCCAGCCGGAATACACCGGCGTTTGGCGCGGCGACAATAAAATTTGCGCAATCGGCGTAAAGATAAGTCGCTGGATTACGATGCACGGTTTTGCGTTCAACGTAAATACGGATTTGGATTTGTTCAACGGAATAATTCCGTGCGGTATAAAAGAGAAAGGCGTTACTTCGCTTTCGCGCGAGTTGAACCGAGGAATTTCTTTGCACGAAGTAAAAAAGAAAATCGTAAAAAACTTTGCGAAAGTTTTCGGCTACAAGAATTTTACTTTTAACGCCGGTTATCCGGTTCTGAACTAAAAAGAAAATGAAAGGAAAATAAATGGCAAAGAAAAAAAGAAAATTATCAGACGAAGAATTACTCAAAGCGTTGCGGTTGATGATTCTTTCGCGCACGCTCGACCACAAGTACAGCACATTAATTAAGCAAGGGAAGGTCGGCTTTTTAATCGCCGGCGCGGGACACGAAGCGACGCAAGTCGCGTTCGGCTTAACGCTGAAACCCAAACACGATTGGGCGTATCCGTATTACCGTGACCAAGCGTTTTTGCTTTCGCTCGGCGTAAAGCCGGAAGATATTACGCTTGAAATGCTCGGTAAAGCGGACGACCCGATGAACGGCGGAAGACAAATGCCGAACCACTGGGGAATGAAAGAGTTTAACATTCCGTCTCAATCGAGTCCGACCGGAACGCAGTTTTTGCAAGCGGTCGGAACCGCGTTAGCATACGTAAAGCGAGGCGAACGGCGCGTTGTTTACGTAAGCGCGGGCGACGGAACGACAAGTCAAGGCGAATTTCACGAAGCGGTAAATTGGGCGGCTCGCGAAAAGTTGCCGGTTATTTTTGTTATTCAAAATAACAAATGGGCGATTTCGGTTCCGGTTGAAAATCAAACCGCGGGCAAAAATGCATCGATTACTGAAATGATGAAAGGCTACGAAAATCTTTTGCGAATCAACGCGGACGGAACCGATTACGAAGAGATGAAAAACGTCGCGGAAGAAGCGTACGATTACGCGCTTTCCGGCAAGGGGCCGGTTTTGGTTGAGGCGCACGTTGTCAGATTATTTTCGCATTCCTCGTCGGACGACCAGAAAAAATACCGCTCGAAAGAATCGCTTGAAGAAGATTTGAAAAAAGACCCGATTGAAAAACTCGCGAAATCTTTAATTAAAAAAGGTTTACTGACGGAAGACGAATTAAATGAAATCCGCGCCGAATATAAAAAACTTGCCGACGACGTTGCGGATTGGGCGATGAAACAACCCGACCCCGACCCGGCGACCGCGACGAAATACGTTTTTGACGAAAGCGGATTAATCGACAAATTGGAATACGAAAAGAGTAAACCGGACGGAAATAAAGTCGTAATGGTCGATGCAATCAATCACGCATTGCACGAGGAATTGGAGCGGAACGATAAAATTTATGTTTTCGGCGAAGACGTCGCGGACGGCAAAGGCGGAGTTTTCACCGCCACAAAAGGACTTTCCACGCGGTTCGGAAACGACAGAGTTTTTAATTCGCCTCTTGCCGAAGCGAGCATCGAAGGCGTCGCAATTGGAATGGCGTTGAGCGGACTTAAACCGTGCGTTGAAATTCAATTTGGCGATTACATTTGGCCTGCGTTTATGCAAATGCGCGACGAACTTGCAACTTACCGTTACCGCTCGAACAACGCTTGGGAAGCGCCGGTGGTTACGCGCGTTCCCGTCGGCGGATTTATCGGCGGCGGACTTTACCACAGCCAAACAATCGAATCGTTTTTCGCTCACATTCCCGGAATTTACATCGCATATCCATCAAACGCCGCGGACGCGAAAGGTTTGCTGAAAACGGCTTTGCGCTTGAACGACCCGGTTCTTTTCCTTGAACACAAAGCGCTTTACCGGCAAAGCTACGCATCATCGCCGGAACCGGATGCCGATTATCTTTTGCCTTTCGGCAAAGCAAATGTTTTCAGAACCGGAACCGATTTAACCGTGGTAACTTACGGCGCGATGGTTCACGAAAGCAATTTTGCGGCAAAAAAACTTGAAGAGGAAGGTTTCTCAATTGAAATAATCGATATTCGGACGATAATTCCGCTCGATATGGAAACGATTATCGCATCGCTGAAAAAGACCGGTAAAATAGCCGTGGTTCACGAAGATATGCTTACCGGCGGATTCGGCGGTGAAATTGCCGCGCGCATCGCGGACGAAGCGTTTGAATTGCTCGACGGACCGGTAAAAAGAATTGCGGCGCGCGACGCGCATATTCCGTATCATCCGAATTTGGAACGCGCGGTTCTGCCTACGCGCGATAGAATTTACAATGAACTCAAAGAACTTCTTGCATATTAGAAGGGAGAAAAGATGAGAGAAGAAATTTTAATGCCCAAAATGGGCGAATCCGTAATGGAAGGAACTTTAATTAAGTGGCATAAAAAAGTCGGCGACAAAGTAAAGAAAGACGAAATCATTTTCGAAATCAGCACGGACAAAGTCGATACGGAAGTTCCTTCGCCGGTGGACGGAATTTTGACGGAAATCCGACTAAACGAAAACGAAACAGCGCCGGTAGGAAGCGTGGTTGCGGTAATCGAAACGGAAGGCGAACAAGTTTCCGCAACCGAAAAACAAGAAGAGAAGGCGCAACCGGAAAAAACCGAAGCAAAAACTTCACCGGCGTCGTTGGTTGATGTCGTTATGCCGAAAATGGGAGAATCGGTAACCGAAGGAACGATTATTAAATGGCACAAGAAAGTCGGCGACGAAGTAAAGAAAGACGAAATTATTTTTGAAATCAGCACGGACAAAGTCGATACGGAAGTTCCTTCGCCGGTGGACGGCGTAATGGCAGAAATTCTTTACGGCAAAAACGAAACGGTTGAAGTGAATAAAGTCGTTGCGAGAATTTCTACAAGCGGAGAAATCGTTACGGAAAAAACGGAAGAACCTAAAACCGAAACTCCCGTTGTTAAATCCGAACCGGAAGTTGAATACAAGCCGGAACCAAAAGCGGAAAGTAAAATTCACAAGCCGAAATCAACGGGCAAGCGTTTTTACTCGCCGCTTGTTTTGAATATTGCGAACAAAGAAGGCGTAACTTTCGACGAACTCGAAACAATCGAAGGAAGCGGCCTAAACGGACGCGTTACGAAAAAAGATATTCTGAATTACATCGAAAGCAGAAAGAAATCCGGCGCGACAACCAAAGCGGTTCCGCAAACGGAATATGTTTTCAATGGCGCAACGGAAGTAATTCCAATGGACAACATCCGCAAAAAAATTATGCATCATATGGTTCAGAGCCGCGACACTTCAGTTCACGTTTCCGAAGTAATGGAAGTCGATATGACGAAAATCCACAATTACATCGAAGCGAATAAGGAGAGACTTTACAAGGAAGAAAATCTTAAACTTACATATATGGCGTTTATTTCTTACGCCGCAATAAAAGCGTTAAAGCAGTATCCGCTGATGAACGCGTCCATTCAAGGCGAAAATATTGTGATGAAAAAATATGTGAATCTCGGCATTGCGGTTGCGGTAGAACCGAACGGGCTGATTGTTCCGAATATCAAGAACGCCGACAATATGAACGTGCGCGGCTTGGCAAAAGCGATTGCCGAATTAAGTTACAAAGCGCGCAATAAAAAACTTTCGCCGGACGACGTAGTTGACGGAACATTTTCGATAACGAATTACGGAGTCTTCGGCGCGCTTTTCGGAACGCCGATTATCAATCAACCGGAAGTCGGAATTTTGGGCGTCGGCGCGGTTGTTAAGCGTCCTGTTGTCGTTACGACAGAATTCGGCGACACAATCGCTATTAAGCCGACGATGTATTTAACATTAAGCCACGACCACAGACTCGTTGACGGAATGCTTGGTGGATTGTTCCTGAAAGCGGTAAAAGAAAATCTCGAGAATTTTGATGTAAGTATTGTTTGATTGGCGAATAAATTACATGTAGAGACGCCCTTCGCTGCGGCGAATTGGGCGTCTTTATTTTTACTCGAAATGTTTTGGTGTTAAGATAGTGCAAATAGTCATTAATATTTAATGAAAACAAAATCAGAAAAATTTTACACACTTGTTCCAATTGAGAAAAAATTGTTCGGAAACGACGTGGAATTACTACCTACCGTTAACGAACTTTTTGAACTTGAACTGGCTTACCTCGAATACAACACATTAGATAAAGACGAGATTTTAACAAGAACTGCTTACATCAAAAAAATCAATGGGCAAGAGAGTTTACATTATCGGATGTATTCGAAAGTTCCAGATGAAATAGAAAAAACAAGAACACAAACCGCAAATTCGTATTTTAACAACCGTTTATTTTCAACCGGATATGCAACCCACAGTTTATTCCCATACAGAGGAAAATTCCACCCGCAACTAATTAAGGCTTTGATTAATATTCTGGGAGTTAAAAAAGGCGAAGTAATTCTCGACCCAATGTCCGGAAGTGGAACAACAAATATTGAAGCGGCTTTGCTGGGAATAGATTCAATAGCGATAGACGTTAGTCCTTTCTGTCAATTTATGGTTAAAGTAAAATACAATTCGCTAACAATCAATTTAACTTTATTAGAAAAAACCGAATTTGACTCGGATAAACTGTTCGATTTTTTTTCAAGCGAAGATGTTTTTAATAAATTAAACAAGATTGACGGCGAGAAAAGAAAAATTTACGATCTTGCATTGTTGGCGTATCTTGACGCGCTCGGATATTCAAAACGCGTTGTTCGTTCCGACCATAAAACATTATTCAAAAAGGTTCTGACAAGATACCTCGAAACGATAAAAAACATTTTGCAGAATAAATTTTTCGATTCCGCGCAACTTGGCAAAGTTGAAATACTTTCTAATTCTGACGCTTTAAAAACCAATCTTGAAAATGCTTCTATTGACGCAATAATTACTTCTCCGTCATATTCTTTTGCAATTGATTATGTTGAAAATGATAAAGATCAACTGAACTATTTCGGGTTCGATACCGAAAAATTAAAATCAAAAATGATTGGAATGAAAGGAAAATCTAAAAAGGAGAAACTTGAAATTTATTTCGAAGATATGGACAAGTTTTTCCAGGAATCAGCGCGTGTTTTGAAAAGGAATAAATTTCTTGTTTTAATTATCGGTTCTAACACAAATCAAACAGGCGGAATTCGTTTGGAAGAAAAGATGATAAATTCGGCAAAAAATCATAAATTGGAATTAGTTAAAAGTATTTTAAAGCCGATTAAAGGAATGAGAAATACAATGAAAGAAGAATTTATTTTATTTTTCGAGAGAATTTGAAATGCCAAGAACAAGAGAAGAAAAATTTCAAACTGTAATTCAGAAAAACACATTTTATTTCTTCAATCCAAAATTTGAAGAAAAATACGAAGGTTATGTTAATTCATTAAAAGAAACATTGCTCAACGTTAAAAATCGAGTTGAAACTGAAGGCTTGAAAAAAGAAATTTTTGAGGAATTAATTTCGGAAAAAGAAAACGGTTTAAAAGCACTTTTGGCATTGACAGGCTTTTCAAATGAATTTTTAAAACGACTTATTACGATAATCAGAATTGTCGATGTTCCTGAGTTAAACAATTTGGTTTTTAAGAAGAAATGGAATAAAAACGAGAGCGGCGAAAACCTTAACGAGTGGTCGGATGAACAAATAAAAAGATTAATAAAAGAGAACGAATTTTTTAGAAAAGGAATTGTAAATTTATTCTTCGAAGGCGCGACTATTCCTTTTCTATCCCAAACCATTCCTTTGTTTGAATTGAAAAAATTAAGCCTTTCGAAATTGAAGTTCGAAATTCCTGAAATGATTGACACGTTAATTCGTTACAAAGAAAAAGGAAGCTACTCTGGCAAGCGCGATAATAATCCCGAAAAAGTAATTGAAAAAATCTTGGAAAGATTGAACATTACTTGGGAAGCCGGCGATCTTACGGAACTCATTTCGAATGCGCCGTTTAGCAAACGAACTATGGATTTTATCATTCCAAGCAAAAGTTCACCGCAAATTGTTATTGAAAGTTCGTTTCTTGCTACAACTTCTTCAGGACAAGGCGATAAATCGAAAACCGAAATTTCTATCGATGCGTTAATTAAAGAACATTATCCGAATGCCGTTTTCATTGGCTTTGTCGATGGAATTGGTTGGTATGTTCGCAAAGGCGATTTGGAAAGAATGGTTACCGCTTATGAAGACGTTTTTACGTTTCATCCCGACGAGTTAAAACGATTTGAAGAATTTCTAATAAATAAGATTAAATCCGATGCTTGATAAATACGTAAACCAAATAATACAAGGCGATTGTTTGGAATTATTCAAAGAAATTCCCGACAATTCAGTTGATATGACTTTTGCCGACCCGCCGTTTAATTTGAATAAAAAATATTCGAGTTACAAAGATAGCCTTGAATTAAAGGAATATTTGG
>WGAL01000149.1 GCA_015494845.1 Melioribacteraceae bacterium | reverse complement strand
TATACATCCTGCAAATTTTCTCATGATTCTTTTTCCAGTGTTTTTTGTTCACAACTTTTAGACATAAACGATTATTTTTACATAAAAAAACAACTTAAAGATGAACGCGACCATACATATTTTTGTAAATAATGTATGGTCGCTTCGATTTATTTGTAGCAACTAGTTTTATTTTACCAATGACATTTTCCTCGTTCCGAAGTAATTACCCGCTTTTAACGTATATATGTATGCGCCGCTCGGAAGATTTTCCGCGTTAAACTGCACTGAGTAATTACCCGGAGCCTGTTTTTTATTTACAAGCGTCGCAATTTCACGTCCAAGTAAGTCGAAAATTTTTAATTGGACAAATTCGTTTTCTTGCAAAGAATATCTAATTACGGTACTTGGATTAAACGGGTTCGGGTAGTTTTGGAATAATGTGAATTTATTAGGCAAGGCAACATTAATTTCCACCGTATTTGAATATGAGCAGAACCCGTCGTTGTCTATTTGTTTTAATCTGTAATAATATTTTCCGCCGGTAAAGACACTGTCCGTAAATGAATATTCTTTCGGCGAATTACTATTGCCGGCTCCTTTAACAAATCCGACTTTTTCCCATTCTTGCCCCTGGGCATTTGCGGTTGAGCGTTGTACTTCAAAACCGAAATTATTAATCTCGGTTGTTGTTCGCCAATTGAGTTCAATTTTATTATCAATAAATTGGGCGGAAAAGGAAGAAAGTTCGACCGGCAACGGTTCGTTATCGCTTGTAATTATAAACTGACTGAATGCGGTGAGGCCGTTAGCTCTGATATATCCGACGCCGTCCGTTGCGTCACCTTCGGTATAAATTGTATAATTACTAACTTCCGTCCAACTGTCTCCGGCGCGTTCCCTACTGTACAATTTTAAGTTATTTTCATTATTAATTCCTCCGATATTATCGAAATGGAAATCCACGTTTGCCTGAAAACTTCCGTCGTCTCGTCTTATCCAAATTTCCCAATATGTTTGTGGATAATAAGATAAAAGTCCTGATGTTGTCTCTGGATATTGATTGTTTTGAATTGCCGCAAAAATTGCGTCTGTTCCTGGGTCGTCTATCCAAGTTATATCGACAGGAACGTCGGCGGTTTCCGTTAAATTTGACGTACCTTCTCCATAATGGGATTTATCCCCAAGCGCCGCATAAGACAAATACCACTCTTCGTCTGTTGTAACTCGATAATACGACCCTTCCCCTGTGTCTGGGTTAAAATCCGAGCCCAAGATATTTATTTGCGTAGCAGTATTATTCCCTACTGTTCTAGACTGTCCCGCACCAAGCCCTGAGGTGATTTCTATCGTTTCATTTTGCCACTCGTTTGAACTCCAAGATTTATCATTGTCAATAATAAAACGAGAGCCCCCGCTTTCGGCTTTTCCTTGCGTGCCGAAAATTGTTCCGTCATTATTGTATGAAGTTAAGTCGTTTATCGTTGTTCCGGTGTTTTCGTCGAATCTCCAATATCCTATCAGATTATCTTCATTGCCCGTGAGTTTTTTATTCATTGTGGACTTTATCTGTTCTTGAGTACGGGCGGTTCTCCAAATTCTCACCTCGTCGATATAACCGAACCAAGGGGAAGAAGCGGTTTCATCCGGCACATACCACTCGCCGAAAAGCAAATCGTTATCACAGAATCCGACCGGTCCGGAAAGTCCGGTAGTTGTGCTTATTGCTTTTCCGTTTTTATAAACGACTAACGTTGAGCCGTCATAAGTAAACGCAATATGTTGCCACGAATCGATATCGAAATCGACGCCGGTATCAATGTTGCCGTTTGTAATACCTTCCATAGTAACGCCAATATGATTTGAGTTTTCAAATCTGTAAAGTTGATACTTTATTCCTTTTGTAACGACGATTCCCCAACTTGTATTATCGCCTCCGAGGAAATAAACCCACGCTTCAACGGTTAACTGCGCCATTCCATCAAGAATATCTGCGTCAGGAACGACGACAAAATTGTCGTTTCTGTCAAAGTAAACAGAATGACCTGCCCCTTGCGCGAAAATAAAATTAAATCCCGAGAACAAAAACAAAAGGGTAAATATCAAATTTTTACCTTGTGTTGTTAATCGCATAAGCTTCATAGCTTCCTCCGTTTTATTTAGTGTCCTTTTTATTGTTATGATGCTATTAAGGAAGGATTTCCAACGGCGGAATAAGTTTTTGAAATATTATGTGACGCGAATCACAATATTAAAAAAAAAGCGATTGCAGGACTTCAAGGGAAAGTATTATTTTACGATGTAAAAAAATAGTT
>WGAL01000148.1 GCA_015494845.1 Melioribacteraceae bacterium | reverse complement strand
TAAAAATTCCCAGATTTCTAAATTGTTCATTTTACTCGGTTCTATATGCGATAAATGCGTTTGCCTGCGCGCTCGGCATAATTATCATTTCGTTAATATTCGCGTGCGGAGGACGAGTGGCGCAAAAAATTACCGCATCGGCAACATCCTCGCCGGTTAGCGGGGTTAATCCTTTGTAAACGTTTTTAGCGCGTTCTTCGTCGCCGTAAAATCTTACGATGCTGAATTCCGTTTCAACCATTCCCGGATCAACGGTGGAAACCCGCACTCCTGTTCCGAGCAAGTCTATTCTCAAAGAACGCGTAATTGCGGCAACCGCGTGTTTTGTGGCGCAATAAACCGAACCGCCGCCGTATGCTTCGTGTCCGGCAATTGAGCCGATATTTATTACGTGTCCGTTTCCTCTTTTGACCATTCCTGGAACAATGTTTCTCGTAACGTAAAGCAAGCCCTTAATGTTTGTGTCAATCATTTCTTCCCAGCCGTCAATGTCGTCCTCGTAAAGTTTATTCAAACCGCGCCCCAAACCGGCGTTGTTGATTAAAATATCAATCTCGCTCCATTCTTTAGGAAGATTTTCAATTATATTTTTTACTTCTTCTTTGTTGCGAACATCCAATTTAAGCGGAAGAACTTCTGAATTGCATTTATTTTTAATTTCAGCGGCAAGTTCCTCCAATCTCTCAATTCGTCTTGCTGTTATTATTGTTTTTGCGCCTTCTTTTGCGAACGCAAGCGCGGTTGCCTTTCCGATGCCGGAAGACGCGCCGGTAATAAAAACAATTTTATTTTTTAACGAAGTCATTTTTCCTCCTAAAATAATGGTTCGAGAAAATACGTAATTCCGACTGAAATTAATAATCTGTTATAAACCAAATTCATTTCGGTATTGTCGTTATTGATTAGAAAAAAATCATCGCTGTTAATTCCGTTGGAATTCAAATTGGTTAAACTTGGAATATTTTTGTCGCGCGATAAACTGTATTGCGCCGCAATTCCAACCGAAATTTTTCGCGTTTTGTAAATTGCGCCAAGCGTCAGATGATAAAAGTTCCACATATCGTTATTTACGTAAACAAATTCCTCGCCGTGTTTTTTCGATGCGGAAAAATCGGTTCTGAAATTAAAATAAGCGTCCAATTGATTTGTGATTTTACGTTCTATAAAAAATCCGTAATTAAAAACCGGACTCGCTTCTTGATAGGTGGTTATCACCGCAAGTTTTCCGTTTACAGGAAGTTCTTCCCCAGAAGGATTGGTAATTACGAACTCTGCGTCTTTAGGCGAAATAACGGTATTTAAAGAAATTGACGCAAAATATTCCGCGCCAAAGCCAAATTCGAATTCATTAATTTTTTTTATAAAAGCAAACCCAATTGAAAAAGGGGAACGGTAATTTGTCGAAAGATTTTTCTCCGTGTTTGTCGCGACAAAGTCGTGAGGCCCATGTAAATTACCTTCGTCGTCTCGATAATACAATCCTGTTGAAGAAATGTAACCGCCAAGCGAAGCGTCACTGTAAAAATGAACGCTCGGCGTCGTGAAAGTAAGTCCCAAACTTAAATCTTCGTTTTCGTAAACCGTGCCGACTTTGGCGAGTAGTCTAACGTCGAACATATCAAGTTTGTAGCGTAAGTTCGTAGTAACTGCTACGTCGTTTTGTAAATCCGCGGCGAGTGAATTCAGTTGGAAAAAATTTTGCTGATTTCTAATTGCCGCGAAAAACGAAATTCCGAAACCGAAGCCGTTTTCATATCGTCCCCAACTTATTCCTGCCCAATATTCCGTAAGGTCTTTATTTAATTCGAACTCGCCGGAATAAAATTCGTCGCCTTCGTAAATTGTATGATTATTAATTTCAAATGACGGAATTAAATCACGGAATTCTTGTTTAATAAACGAATAATCGTTCGAAGCGTAAGACTTTTGAAAAATCACGTAGCCGAGTCTGCCTTTTTTATCGAGTTGGAACGGAATTGGCCCGGCGGTCATATTCGGCAAAATACCGAACGAGGATGAATAAGTGTTGTTATTTGCTCCGGCGGCGTTGTACGCTTTGTTTTCCTGAAAACTGAAAATATTTCCGTTCAAACTGAAATTCGGCGAAACTTTCCCCAAATAACCGGGATTGTAAAACGCGGTGGAAAAATCATCAATTCCGGCGATAGACGACGCGCCGAGCAACGAGGACAAATTGCCTGAGAAAATATTCCAATAGTGGGAATCTTGCGCAAAAATCAACAGAGGCAAAAACAATATTAAAATTATTTTTTTCATTTGGAAATTAATTGCGGATACCATTTGCGGACTTGTTCGAGAAAATGATTCGCCGAATTTTCCCACGTGAATTTTTCTGACCAAATTTTAGCGTTTTTCGAAAATTCCTCGCGCAAATCTTTGTTTCGCAAAAGTTCGCCGATTTTTTCCGCGACGGCAACTTTATTGTTCATATTTACGAGAAAACCGGTTTCAAAATCGCGAATCGAATCGCGCAAACCTTGCACGTCCGAACCGACAACCGGCGTTCCCATTGCGTTTGCTTCAATTACCGTAATTCCCCAGCCTTCTTTCATTGCCAAAGTCACGAAAACCCACGCTTTGCCGAGTTCGCGCGCTTTTTCTTCTTCCGAAAGAAAACCTAAAAACTTTACGCGCTTGTCAAGATTTTTCTCTTTTACAATTTTCTTCAGCGTCTCTTCGTAATCGCCTCTTCCGCCAATGCGGAATTCCAAATTAGGAAACTCAGTCAACAATAGCGGAAGCGCATCCAACACTTTTTCAATTTGTTTGTATTTTTTTATTCTTCCGATGTAAGTGATAACTGGGTGATTTGCCTTTTCCGTTTTAACTGATTTGTAAAGTTCGTGATTAATTGCGTTGTATAGGAAATCAATTTTATGCGGCTGCAAACCCATATCGATTAATTCTTTTCTCGTACTCGGAGAAACTGTAAATATCGGCGTTTGGGAATAAACATAAGGAATTTGTTTTTCTTTTTCGACAATATATTTTGCCAACGGATAAGGAAGTTCCCTGTAAAGCGAATCACCGTGAATGTGGTGAATAATTCCGACAAGCGGTTCTTTAACAAATTTTGGCGTGTTCAACGGAATTTTTGAAATGTCATCGACAACCAAATCGAATTTTTCTTTGCTTAATTTTTTTTTATAAAAACGCTTAACAGCAACGTCAAACAAAACTTTATTGCCTACGCGAATGATATTTATTCCGTCTAAAATTTCATTTTTCGCCGCGCCGTTAAAATTATGCGCCACAAGCGTTACGTCGTGTCCCTTTGCCGCGACGCGTTTGAAAATTTCGTGCATATGAACTTCCGCGCCGCCCATTTCGGGATTTTTAATGCAACGCCAATTAATTACAAGAATTTTCATATCTTATTATAGCAAGTAAATTAAACTTCAAAAATAAAAATTATTTTCCCAAGTATGAAATTATACGACGATTATTCGCCTACTGTTAGCGTGATTTTACCGACTTACAACCGCGAAAAACTTTTGCCGCGCGCCGTTGATTCGGTTCTGAAACAAACATTTGAAAAATGGGAATTGATAATTGTCGATGACGGAAGCGCGGACAACTCTTACGAATATGTCAATAAACTTATTTCAGGCGATAAGCGAATTAAATACCTCAAGCAACAAAATATGAAATTGCCAATTGCGTTAAATAACGGCATTGCGCTTGCATCCGGAAAATTCGTAACGTTTTTGGGAAGCGACGACGAATATCTGCCGGAACATCTTGAACTTCGCGTAAAAATTTTAGAGGGAAATCCGTATGTTGATTTTTTGCACGGAGGCGTTAAAATAATCGGCAATCCTTACGTTCCCGATAAAAACGATGTTACGAAAAAAATTCATCTCGACGAATGCGTAATTGGCGGAACGTTTTTTGCCAAACGTGAAGTGTTCATAAAATTAAACGGATTTAAGAATATTTTTTACAGCGAAGATTCCGAATTTTTCGAACGCGCGGAAAAAATTTTCACGATACGGAAAGTAGATTTCAAAACGTACGTTTATCACCGCGATACGGAAAGCGGAATTTGCAATGATATTTTAGAGAAGCAACATCAATAATTTTCATGTTAACGGAACAAACTTTCCGTTTTTCTTTTTAATCAAAATCTTATATTTTAAGTTTTAAATTGAATCAAGGTGGAAGATTTTATGTGGAATTTAATTTTAATTTTGGTTTTGTCCTATTTGGTCGGGTCAATTCCTACAAGTATTATCGTTAGTAAACTCGTTAAAGGAATTGATATTCGCGAACACGGAAGCGGAAACGCAGGCGGAACAAATACAATCCGCGTGCTCGGTTGGAAATACGGGATTTTCGTTATTCTGTTCGACGCGTTTAAAGGCGCGTTTGCCGTTGTTGTAATCGCGCGTCTTTTCGGCGGAAACTTACCGTTCAGCAACCAAACTCCGTTCGATAATTTTACGCTTGTTCAAATTCTTGCAGGACTAGCCGCGGTAATGGGGCACGTGTGGACAATCTTTGCCGGATTCAAAGGCGGAAAAGGAATTGCAACCGCTCTCGGCTTTTTAGTAACGATTGTAACTGTCGATATGCTGATTGCCGTTGCGATATTTTTCATTGTTGTTTTGGCAACCAAATACGTTTCTCTCGGTTCGATTACAGCCGCAATTGCGTTGCCTTTAATTATTATCATTAGGGAAAACGTTTTCGGCGTGGATATTCCAGGTTACTACACAATTCTTCCATTCGTGATTTTAACTTCTGCGCTTGTAATTTACACGCACCGTAAAAATATCGAGCGGTTGTTAAAAGGAAAAGAGAATAAAATCAAAATAAAAAAATCATAAACGAATTTTAAGGCGAAAAATGAAAGTAACGGTTCTTGGCGCAGGCAGTTGGGGAACAACCCTCGCGATAGTTTTGGAAAATAACGGGCACGAAGTTACGCTGTGGGAATTCAATAAAAAGTATGCGAAAGATTTAATTAAGCATCGCGAGAACAAAATATTTTTGCCTGGCGTGAAATTACCTGACGGACTTGAAATAACAAACGATTTGGACGAAGCGACCGACAACAGGCATATGATTGTCGTAGCAATTCCCACGCAATTTATTCGTTCGTCGCTGGAAAAAATTTCCAAAAAAGATTTTAAGAACACGATTTTTGTCAGCGTTTCCAAAGGAATCGAAAAAGGAACGCTTTTAACCGTATCCGGTATTTTGAAAGACGTTTTAAAAAAAATCAATAAAGATAAAATCGGCGCGCTTACAGGCCCAAGTCACGCAGAGGAAGTAAGCCGTAAAATTCCTACCGCGGTTACCGCCGCGTCGAATAACGAGGAAGTTGCGAAAATTATTCAATCCGCTTTTATGAACTCGTATTTCAGAGTTTATTACACCACAGACTTAATCGGCGCGGAACTTGGCGGCGCGTTCAAAAACGTAATCGCTATTGCGGCAGGAATAATAGACGGCGTTGGTTTCGGCGATAACACAAAAGCGGCAATTATGACGCGCGCTATTGCGGAAATCACTCGTCTCGGAATGGAATTCGGCGCAAGAAGGGAGACGTTTGCCGGACTTTCCGGAATGGGCGATTTAATCGTAACGTGTATGAGTAAGCATAGTCGCAACCGTTACGTCGGCGAGCAAATCGGCAAAGGACGGAAATTGAAAGAGATCATCGCGTCAATGAAAATGGTTGCCGAAGGAGTGGAAACTTGCAGATCGGTAAACGAACTTGCGGCAAAACACCAAGTCGATATTCCGATTTCAAAAGCGGTTTACGACGTGCTTTACAACGAAGCCGACCCGCAAATGATAACTTACGAATTGATGACGCGGGAAATGAAGCCTGAATATTGATAAATGAACGGTATTCAAACCCCGATACAATATCTTAAAACCGTTGGGCCAAAAAGAGCCGAACTGTTTAAGAAAATCGGAATTGAAACCGTCCGCGATTTGCTCCTTTATTTTCCGACGCAATATTTAGACCGTTCCACAATTTTAACGACTTCCGAAATTTACCAATACGTTGCAAACGGCTACGACGGCGAAATTACCGCGGTCGGCGAAGTAGTTGCAAGCGAAGTGATAAAATCGTTCAAGCGAAATTTTTTGAAGGTAACTTTCCGCGACGAAAAAGGTTTTTTCGACGGAATTTGGTTTAACGGAATTAAGTATTTTTCCGATTATTTCAGAACCGGAAATTTCTACGCGATTTCCGCAAAACCGAATATCACGCGCTACGGACACTTGCAATTTGTTCATCCGGATTTCGACAAACTCGAAAGCGCGGAATCGCAAGATTTTTTACACACCGGCAAAATCATTCCTTTTTACAAAATCCCGAAATCACTGCGCGAGAAGAAAGTCGGCGAACTCGGTTTACGCAAGTTAATTAAAAACGCCGTTGAAACATTCGCTTCGTTTATGCCGGAAACTCTTTCGCAAGAAGTAATCGAAAAAAACAATTTGCTCCCGATTTCCGATGCAATTAAAAATATTCACATTCC
>WGAL01000147.1 GCA_015494845.1 Melioribacteraceae bacterium | reverse complement strand
TAGTTATTTTGAATATGTTTATATAACGGAAAGAAAATTCCCAAGCAACGAAGCTGTGGCAATGCTCTCGTCGATTGAAATCAATAATAAAACAAAACAATAAAAAATTTATGAACGTATTATCATATCTGTTAAAAGTAAAGGAAGAAAAAGGCGCAGGATTTTTGGTTCTTATTGACCCTGACAAATTTAATCGCGATAAAATCGACAAATTTATCAAAGCAAGTGAAATAGGGAAAGTTGACGCTTTTTTAGTAGGCGGAAGTTTACTGGGCGATGATTATTTATCCGATATGATTTCCGCGATTAAGGGACGCACGGAAATTCCGGTAATACTTTTTCCTGGCGGCACAAATCAAGTTTCTCCTAATGCCGACGCTATTTTGTATTTGTCTTTAATCAGCGGGCGGAATCCTGATTTTTTAATTGGAAAGCATGTTATTTCCGCTCCGTTAATTAAGCGATATCAATTGGAAGCAATTCCGACAGGCTACATGCTTGTTGAATCCGGCAATACGACAACGGCGGAATATATTAGCAACACCAAACCGATTCCGTTCAGAAAATATGATATTGCGGTCGCTACTGCGCTTGCCGGCGAGTATTTGGGAATGAAATTGCTTTATCTCGAAGCCGGTTCCGGAGCCGAATATCCGATTCCTGCCGAAATGGTAAAAACCGTCGCGGAAAATGTTTCTATTCCGATTATTGTAGGCGGAGGATTGCGTTTGCCGAAAAGCGCGCGAAACCGTGTTGAAGCAGGAGCAAGTTTTATAGTGGTAGGAAATCATTTTGAAAATCCGGCAACGTGGGACGAAATTCGTGATTTCGGTAAAGCCATTCATTATAAGGCGAAAAAGTAAATTGATTAAATTGACGATTTTGAAGGCAATTTGAAAAAGAAAAATTATTCGTTTGCACTCTTGCGGAGAAAATAAAAAAGTTGTAATTTTACGGCTCAAAATTTTGTTTGCAAGCTGGCATAGCTCAGTTGGTAGAGCAGCTGATTTGTAATCAGCCGGTCGGCGGTTCGAGTCCGTCTGCCAGCTCAAAAGCCTGGGAATTAACCGGGCTTTTTTATGATTGGGTTCTTTTATTAATTTAATTTTTTACAAACAAAAATAGAAAGCGGGTGATTTAAGTGGTTGGTATTATCGTTCAAGAGAACGAAAGTATTGACAGAGCCTTAAAGCGATTCAAAAAGAAATATGAGCGTTCCGGAATTCTCAAAGAATACAAAAAGAGAACGTTCTACCTTAAGCCTTCGGTTGAAAAAAGAATGAACCGGATTAAAGCGCAAAGGAGAATCGCAAAGGAAAACCGTTTGAGAAAGAAGTAAAACTTCTTGAAGAAAGGCTACTGAAAAGTAGCCTTTTTTGTTCTTATTAAGATTATTGCCCTGTGGTGTAACGGTAGCACAGCAGACTCTGGATCTGTTTGTCCGGGTTCGAATCCTGGCAGGGCAGCAAAAATTTAAAACAAAAAAAGGCTGTCCTGATTCGAGACAGCCTTTTTAATAAACGCTTATAATTTCTTATTTTTTCTTTTTCGGGGGAATAATAGCGTCTTTAGCCGCTTTTGCAACTTTGAATTTTACAACGTTTTTAGCAGGAATTGTGATTGTTTCGCCGGTCGAAGGATTGCGACCTTTTCTTTTCTTGGTTTTTGTTACATAGAATTTACCCAAGCCAGGCACGGTAAGTTCTTTTGCTTTTTTAACGTTTTTGTAAATCAATTCATTGTAAGCCGCCAAAAAGTTGTTAACGTCTTTTTTTGTCATATTAAGTTTTTTGGCGAGCTCTTCAACGATTTGAGCTTTGGTTAATGGTTTAGCTTTTGCCATAATATAACCCCTTATGTTTGTTAATGATGAATGACTTCCAAAAATAAAAATTTTTTAATTTAAATCAAATACTTTTCCCTTATTTTTTAAGGGAAAAGGAATATAAAACAAGTTTTAACCTTGATTTTACAACCTGACGTAATTATTTTAAACTCAAAATTTAAATATTTAAAACTCGGAGGGAATTGAATCAATGTTTAGCCCGCTAAAAACAATGCTGACAGCGTTTTTCTTAATACCTTATTTTATCTTCCCCAATAATCATGGGAGTAATCAAAAACAAAATTTTTTTTACGCCTATTCCATTGTAGTTTCGGATACATGTGAAAATTCGGTTGTTAGTAAAAAAAATATTTCGCAGTTTACTGTGTTGCCTTATGTTATTGACTCATTACAACATGGCAACGCTTACTACTCTGTAAATAAAAGAGAATATGATTTTGATAATTTCAGATTTTTCGGAGATATTTTTCAATTTCATTTTCCTGCTTTTGTAAACGATTTAGGTTCGTTCGGACAACCGCACGAAATTAATTTTTACGGGCTCGGTTCGCATCAAATTTCCGCGCTCTACAACGGCGTTTCGTTCGAGGATAATATTTATGGATTTATTAATTTTTACAGATTTCAAACTAACGGAATCTCCGCGGTTCATTTATTTTCGCTGCCGCGCGGATTTCTTTCCGGAAATTTTATTAATCCGGTAAGCGTTGAATTTGAGCCTGTTAAGAAGTTCGAGAGAGTTCCGCATACGAGAATACAATATTTTCAAGGACCGAATAAAGAAGCGTTAATCAATATATTTTTCCATTCGCGCATTTATAAAAATCTTTTTATCACTTTCGATTTATCCAACGCGATGATTGAGCCGGAATATAAAAACTCCGATTACGAAACTTGGAACGGAAGTTTAAAGTTTAATTATCTTGTCGATTCTTCTTTTGTTTACACGTTTTCGTTTTCCCGTTACCGCGCAAAAACGCAACTTTTCGGCGGTGTGGATATCGATTCTCTAACCAATTCCACCGGACAAGTAGATTACGAAACATTTTACAACGGCTTTTTAGCGCCGGTTAATTATCCCAATAGAAATATGACAACCGATTGGAACAATTACTTATTCGGTATCGATAAAACATTTGGGTCATCACACAAATTAACCTTTGCGGCAACTGCTTCGCATTACAGCACAACCTTTAACGACGAAAATTATTACAGACCTGATGAGCTTGCCGACAGCATTTACACAATTAAAACCGGATATGACTATCTCGGCGAAAAGTTTTTCGCGAAAGCGCTTTACAATGGTTTTTACAGCAGATTTATTTTTAATAATTCTCTAACTGGCGTTCTTGGATATAACTTTTTCAGCAAAAGATTAACTCCAAGCGTTTTTGGCAGATTGCTCCTCGATGATAACGGCAAACGTTACGGCGGTTTGGGATTTGATATTAAGTCTAAATTGAGTAAATATTTTTCGATTTATATTGGGGCGTCAAAATATTCGCGTTATCGTTATTACGAACCATATTTATTTGAACATACCGGCATAGACACGAAAGAAGATATTACAACAGCCGAATTAAATGTAAGTTTAACAAACGCTAATTTTTCCTTAACCGCATCCGGTTATTATTTTAAGGACGGGAATGAAATTGTTCCTTATCAAGATTACATCGACCCGATGCAGTGGGGAAATGTAAGTTATTTTAACGCAACGCACGAAATAAAAGGCGCATGGCTAAACGGAAACATAAATTGGAAATTTTTGCTTTTCAGTTTTAATTACTCTTATTTAATTAATAAGATTAACGATTTGCAAGTTTCGCCGAAGCATAATTTAAGAGCCGGCATTTTTTATAAAGGATTTCTTTTCTCCGGCAACTTGTATATGAAAGCCGGATTTAATTTTTACTTTACCGGAAAGCAAAATTATTTCTACCGTGATTTTATTCACAACCAAAATATTTGGTTCTACAATAACTTTCATCGCGGAGTAATTCCAATAGATTATTACGACGGCTCGGAAGATTCTTTTACTTTCGATTTCTTTTTTGCCGGACGAATTCAAAACCGCGCGACTGTTTATTTCATTTTTGAAAACCTAACCGACAAGCAATATTTTATCGTTCCGTATTACCCGAAGCAATCTCGAGGCATTCGGTTCGGTATCTCGTGGGATTTGTATAATTAAGGCGCATCGCTTCAAAGGTAAATAGGCTAAAAAGTAAAAAGGTTAAAAGATTATTGGTTTAGTTCGCCTTCGGCGGTTTAGTTTGTTTAATCGTTTAGAGATGAAATTTTCAATCGCTAAGAATTAGAAATTACGATTAATCAACTTTTTTCAGGACAAGACAGAGACAATACTCCTCACACGTCACTGGTTACTCGTCACTAAAAAAGAATTTCCTTGCCAATTGACTGCGATATATTTAACTTAAAATTCTCAAATGTTTTTGAGATTTAAGTAAGTTAAAAACGTAATTAAAAACTAAGGATAAATAATTATGAAAAACTTTTTGGTAATTCTCTTTTTGCTTTCGGGTATGTTGTACTCGCAAGTTGTTGTAACTCAACCGGAGTTTCCTACCGAGAACGATTCGATTGTCGTAATATTTAACGCGCAAGAAGGTGACGGCGGACTTGCCGGATACACCGGCGACGTTTACGCGCATACCGGCGTAATTACGAATTACAGCGTTGACAGCCACGACTGGCGTCACGTCATAGGAACTTGGGGCGACGATAACACTCAACCCAAACTAACGAGAATCGGCACGGATTTGTATCAACTCGTAGTCGGTTATCCGCGCGAATTTTATTCCGTAACCGATCCTAACGAACACATACAGCAACTGGCTTTTGTTTTCCGTAGCGAAGGCGCGGAAGGTCCGACCGGACGGGACGTTGGCGGAGCGGATATTTTCGCCGATATTTA
>WGAL01000146.1 GCA_015494845.1 Melioribacteraceae bacterium | reverse complement strand
AACCGTATTTAGTTTTACGTCGCCTTCGTAAACTTTGCCGAAAGTTTTTCCGTGCAAAATCCCGATTTCAATTTCATCCGAATATTTCAACATCACGCCGATATTGTAAAGCGAGTGGTCGAGTCTGTCGCCGGTTGCGCCGAGTAAAATCACTTCATCGAATTTTTTTGAGATAAGGAATTTTAACGCTTTTTCAACATCGGTATCGGATTGGCGTTTTAAGCGTTTGATTTTTGCTTTGCCGCTGAAAAATTCAAGCGTCTCCGGCGTGGCGGAATCGAGGTCGCCGATGATAATTTCCGGCGTAATTCCCATTTTGCGCAAAGAGTTTGCGCCGCCGTCTGCCGCAATTAAAAATTGATAGCTGCGCTTTTGCAAATATTTCAAATCGCTTTTCCGCGGCGGGTTTCCGTTTCCAATAATTAACGCTTTCATAAAAATTTTATTTTTAGAAATCAATTTAAGCAAAAAAAGAAGCGGGAAAAACCGTTAAGGTAATTCCCGCTTTACTTAGTACAAAATTATGTTTTATTTCTATTTCAACAAAACCATTTTCTTTGTTTGAATGAAATCCCCAGCTTGCAACGTGTAAAAATAAACGCCGCTTGGTAGATACCTTGCATTAAACTGAACCGAGTATTTCCCTGGTGCTTGTTTCTTGTTTACAAGCGTTGCAACCTCGCGCCCGAGGATGTCGTAAACTTTAAGTGAAACATGAACTGTAGCGTCATTGCGAACCCCGACGCAGTCGTGGGTGAAGCTCCGCCCGAGGCGGACTGTCGAACTGTTAGCATTTGTTGAATTTCCGACAGATTGCTTCGTCGTCGCGATGCTCCTCCTCGCAATGACGTAATTTATTGTAGTTGTCGGGTTGAACGGGTTTGGATAATTTTGTTCGAGTTTAAATACATTTACTAAATCGTTTGTTCCTCTTTCTTCAACTCCGACAAGATGAAAATTATTCTGCAGTTCCGCCGCTTTCTCTAAACCAATATCAACCGATTGCAAACTCGTTTCGCCTTCGGCAAAGTGGTAAGCGGCAATTATATCCACCGGTTGGTCTATTATCAAGTCAAATGGTCCGGTGTTCAGTATTTGAAGTTGGTCGGTGGGAAAAGTATTAATCCAACCAGTTGAGTCATAAGGATTGCCGGAATATATAAAATGTCCGTCGAACATTGAACAATCTTCCCCAAAAATCTCGCCGTAAGGCCAATTACAAGGGTCAACTAAATTTCCGTTATAATTTAAACCTAATAAAAAATTTCTCACATGTTCTTTTGTTAACGGAGGCGGTCCTGTTGGATGAGAACAGAGAAATGCTTTAAATGAAGTCAATGTGTCGTTTACTGCTCCGTTAATATGTTTAATTCCCAAAAGTTCGCCCATATTATTTGTCGCTTCGTCCTCAGGATTGCCTGTGTATCTGTAAGGCCCTTGCAATAATGTTGTCATCACTACCGGCGCGCTTTTTTTAAAACGGCTATCGCTTCCGTAATTATAAGTAAAACCGCTTCTTGTGGGAATTGAACATCCTACCAAATCATCAACATAATTGCCAACGTCATTATCCGCCCAAAATCCGAAATAAACGTCTTTCAACGTATCCGCTACCGTTCCTCTGTTTACGATAGAATAGCGAATGTAAAAAACATTTTTATTCAAATCGTCTCCGTATTTAGTCCAAACTGTTTGACGAATTTCAATTCCTTGCGGGGAAACGTCGGGAAGATTTCTATCTTCTGGAGGAACGCCGTCGTTATAAACCATCCAAACTGTTTCGTCGCCCAGAATGTCAGGGCAATCTTCGTTTGTATCCCATTGACCGTTTCCGTTTAAATCAACAGGATTATAAACGCTGTCGCCGTTGCCGTCGTAAAAATACGCGCCTCTGGCTACGGCGTTTTTCCAATTTTGCCAACTTTCTCCAAACGGTGGATCGGATGATTTAACGACATAAACCGCAGTGGAAGTATCGCCTATTGTTCCGCTTACGTAATCTTCAACTCTTTCTGAAGTCGCCATTGCGTTTGACCAAATTTCTCCGTTCGTGATTCCGGACATCATAAATCCTGCGCTGTAAATTACCGGAATTGCATCGTAAGAAGTATAACCATCAAACGGATAAAAATCAGCAATTTTGCCATCGCTTTTTACCGCAAATCTTACATTGCCGTTCATTAAACAATAAGAATCCCATCTATTGTTTGGAGGCATCGTTAAAGAGAATAATTTTAAGGAATAGGATGAAGCGTGAGCGTCGCAAGTCCAAATTCCCGCGAGCGTTGAGTCTTTATAGATTTCCGAAATATCAAACGAATGTGAAGCTCCGTAAATAGAATCTCCTGCAACTCCGTCGTTGTGCTGTCCGTCGTCGTACATTGTTTCAAGTGGAAATCCGTTATAGATAAGCATAACGGTTACGGGAGTATTGTCGGAAAAAACGCGCGCAGTAGCGGAAATTGTAACGCCGTTTGGATAATCGCAAACCAAGCGGGACGAATAATCTTGAATAAACGGCGGATAATATTCGTCTTGAGAAACGCCGAGTTTCCCGTAATATGGAAAAGTTTTGCCATTATCTCTGTTGGTAGTGAATACGGCGAATGGATTACTGCCTGAGAGCGAAAGATTTACGTTCCAATCGTCTTGATATGATTTTGCGAAAAGAACCGGTTCGCTCCAATTGTCGCCGTCGTCTTCGCTTGTGATAAAATAAACATTTTTATTGGATTGTCCGTAAAGCCGTTTATCGGCGGAAAAGGCAAACCATAATTTCCCGGAACTATCTCTTATTCCATCCATATTCGAAATAGCATAGGAGCTTTGGTATAACGTTCCAAGATCGGTCCAAGAGCCGTCGAGGGCGTCGGATTTTTTCAATTTGATAAAATAGTCATTATTGTTTCTGCCCGCCAAAGCAAGAACGTAATTGCCTGGCGAAAAATCAACAAAAGAAAAGGCATTAATAGAAAACGAAGCAATATCTTGAATTATGGAATACGACGACCAGTAATTGCCGTCTTCGCTTGTCCAATAATATAAATCTTGCCCAATATTCTCGAATATGTACAATTTATCCGAGTAGTAAAATTTCGTATTTTGGGATGAGTTCCCAACGCCTCGCGGATACGACCAATTGAAACCATCATCGTCGCTATAGATTGTCTCAGTAGTGTGAAATTTTGCGGTAAACAGAATAACAATCCGTCCGTTGGGAAGTAAAATCGCATCTACATGATTAATTCTGTCTCGCGAACCAACGCGAATTTTTGGTCCCCAAGTTTCTCCATTATCGTAAGAATGTGAAACATATAAAAACGATTCTGCCATTACGAAAAGCAAATGATTGTTTCCTAAATCAAGTATTTTCACGTTGCTTTTACTGCTTTGCGTAGCGTTTGGGAATTTTCTAACATAATTGAATTGAGCGCGTGTTGACATGGAGAAAAACAACAGAAACAAGAAAAGAATTGCCGTTCTCATTTTTAAATCTCTTTTTATTCTGTTTTGAAGTTCATGTTTTTTCAGTAGGGACAACTCGCGAGTTGTCCCTACAAAATTATTTTATAAGATACAAAATTATTTCATCAAAATCATTTTCTTTGTTTGAATAAAATCGCCCGCGCGCAAAGTGTAGAAATAAACACCGCTCGCAAGATTATTACCGTTAAATTGAACCGAATATTTACCAGGCGCTTGTTTCTTGTTTACAAGCGTTGCTACTTCGCGTCCGAGTATGTCGTAAACTTTTAGCGAAACATTTATCGCGTCATTGCGAGGAGCTTGCGACGAAGCAATCTGTCGCTGACTATTCGATAGATTACCACGTTCCGACAAGTCGGAACTCGCAATGACGTATGAGATTGTTGTTGTAGGGTTAAACGGATTGGGATAGTTCTGTCCCAATTCAAATTTGGTTGCGGTTTCATTTTCATCGACGTAATCGGCACCCATAAAATATTTAATTCTAATTCCGTCAACGTAAAAGCCGTCGCCTGTAACGTAAGAATCCGATGCAAGATTAAACCTCAATTTTATGTTTTGTCCAACGAACTGACTCAAATCCATTTCTTCCAAAACCCAATCCTCTTGAACGCCATCGTAAATCGGCGTATTAGCCGGAACTTGTGCTCCGCGTCCGCTTGCCGGTTTAGTGTACTTGCCGCTCAAATCTATCCAAGTTGTGCCGTTATCTGTCGAAGCGCTTACTTTTACCGCGTCCCAGCCGGATTCAATATCCCATTTGGCATAAAAAGTAAGGAACGGCGCGGTTAAACCTTCGAGATTAACTGAATTTTTTAATATAAGCGAATTTGAAATACTGTTTTGATAATCTCCGCTTTTACTGTCGGTGTAGGAATTCGGACGCGTAACAAAATCGGATGTTGTTTCTTCCCAATGTTGACTTGAATTTGAACTGTATTCCCAAAGCGAATCCATCTCCGTTGCATCAAGATTGTACGCAGTAACCGGCGTTCCAATTCTAAGCGAAATTGTGTCGTTAATAACATTAACATCACTTAAATAAATTTTGGCGAGTATCTTTTCGTAACCGCCAATTTGAGCGCCGTCGCCAACCAACGCCAAAAGCGTATCTTGAGCGTAAACTTCTTCTCGCGCGGGAACGGAAGAAACTTCGATTAACGCATTATCAAAAGAAATATTTTCCGTAAGTGGCGAAAACTCAACCTTTACATTGTTAGCGTCGCCTAAACCTTTATTTCTGATTTTTAATTTGAACATTGCAATTTCGCCTGGATTTACATATTGCGAAGAAATTTTTTCCAATTCGGCATTAACGTATTCGCCGGCTACCCAAGTGATGTATTTGTTCATAAACAAGTTTTCTTCGGCAAGCGGCAAAATTCTGCTTTGCGGTGGCCAAAAACCGTCTGAACTGCTTCCCACTTCCGGCGTCATTACAATAATTTTATTCTTTTCAGTTTGCTCGCCGTAAAGCCAATCGTCCGAGTCGCCGTTAACCGCGTAAATAATATCCGAAGAAATTCCCCAAGTGTAATGATTGAATTGCGTCATATCTTTTGCGTATTCACGGTAGAGAAGGGAATCCGGCGTTTCTTCAGGAATGTAGCCCCAAGGCAAAATCAATAAATCACTGTAAGAATGGTAGCTCAAAGTAGTAACAAAATTATGTGCATCGCAGAATTGACGAACATTCTCAGTTTCCGGTTCAGAAAATGGCGCAGTTCCACGATAAGTTTCGCTGTAAGGTTCGCCGCTTGAACCGTTATCGTCGTAGCCCCACATATAGCCCCAGTTCCGGTTCAAATCAACGCCGTGCGTACCGTCGCTGTTCAACCTTCTGTTTTTACGCCACATTCCGCCGCCGTCCGGGTCTGTTGATTGATTGTATTTGTATCCGTCAACATTAAAAACCGGCAAGTAATAAATCTCTCTGTTATTTACCAAATAAGTTGCTTCCGGGTCGGTTCCGTAGTTATCCAACAAATAATAAATGTAATAAAGAACCGCCATCATTGCGGCGGGTTCGCGCGCGTGAATTAACGAATGGAAAAAAACTTCCGGCTCGTCCTCGTCAATTTCCGGATTGTCGGAAATTTTAATAACATACATCGAATCGCCTTCAATTGTTGTTCCAATCGAAAACTTTGCGGTTGTTATGTTTGGATAAGTTTCGTGCATTTCGTCCAACTTTTGGTAAACTTCGTCGGCGGTTAAAAATCCGCCCATAGAGCCGTAGCCCCAACCTTTTACGCCGTATTTTTCAAATGATTTTTTAAGCGCAACTTCTTGTTCGGCTTTGCTCATCTTATTTTGTTTGGAATAATATTCTTTCCAATTCTCAATCAGAACCGAATACGAATAGCCGTTTTCGTTCAATATTTGCAATTGTTTTTTATTTACGAAAACTTCAACTGTCTCTTTCGTTTTGCCGAAAACCGGATTTTCTTCAATAATACCGAGTTTCTGCAAATTCAAAATGTCGTTCAAGGAGTGAACGTTAATCGCAACTTTTTTGTAAATGTCGCTTTGCCCAAAACTTGTAATCGCAAGCAAACTTACGATAAACAAAATTGTAAATAACTTTTTCATTGTGTTTCCTTTGTGTTCTTTGTGAAAAACTTTGTGCCCGCCGGAGGCGGATTGTGGTTTCATAAAAACCTAATCGAAAACGGATACGAGTAATAATTGCCTTCCGACGCTTTAATTGCCGCAATAACCGGAAAAACAAGTCCTATTAGAAAAGCAAACAAAAGGAACGGAATTCCAATCAATAACACGACTAACGCGGTAGCGACAACAAAATAAATTGTAATTGAAATTTGAAAATTCACGGCCTCTCTGCCGTGGTAATCAATAAACGCCGAATCTTCCTTTTTCAAAATCCATAAAAGCAACGGCGCAACAATATTCCCAAACGGAATAATAAAAACCGTAAACGCCGAAATGTGAATTAACGCGGCAATTTTTCTTTCGTCGTTCATTTATTTTCCGCCTTTCGCTACTTTAATAACTCTTACTTTTTTCATTACTACATCTTTAACCGGACGGTCGTACGGCTTTGTTGTTTTTACCTTGCCGATTTTTCTAACAACGTCCATTCCGCCGATTACTTCGCCGAAAATAGTGTGATGATTATTTAACCAAGGCGTTTTAACGAGCGTAATAAAAAATTGACTTGTGTTTGTGTTCGGGCCTCGGTTAGCCATTGCAAGCAAGCCTGGTTTGTCAAATTTCAAGTCGGGAGAAAATTCGTCCTTAAACGGTTTGTTGTAAATACTTTCGCCGCCGGAACCGGTTCCGGTCGGGTCGCCGCCTTGAATCATAAAATTATCGATAACTCTGTGAAACAAAAGTCCGTCGTAAAAGCCGGCGTTTGCAAGTCCTGCAAAATTCTTAACCGTAAGCGGCGCTTTGTCAGGAAAAAGTTTTAATTCAATCGTTCCGTAATTCGTTTCAATAATTGCGAGCAATTCCTCGTCCGGTTTAAGTTTCATCAATCTTTCCAATTTTCTTTTGTTAATTTTTAAACGCGTGTTTCTGATTTCGTATTTACCTTGCGCAAAAGTTTGAACGACAAACAAAAGGACAAGCGCGAACGTAAATTTTTTCATTCTCTCCTCCGCAAAATTTTCGAATTAAACAATTATTT
>WGAL01000145.1 GCA_015494845.1 Melioribacteraceae bacterium | reverse complement strand
CCGTCATAGCGTCACACTTTGTAAAAAAATTTCTAACTTGAAAGATTAATCCTATTGTAAATCTCAACTCATTTTTATTTTCACAACGACGATTTTTTTTGCAACTTATCCAAGCGAAAATCCTTTTCCAAACTACCCCCAAAATACAAACAAATATGTTTATGAACACTAACTTGAATTTGGACATTTAATCTCATTTAATTAAATTTGCGAAACTTCATTCAATCATAAAAAGGAGTTCTTATATGAAAGAAACGTTTCTTGACAAATTTATGTCCAAAAAAGGTTTGTACACCGGTTTTTGGTTCATTGCCATTATTATGGTAACGGCGTTAATTTTCTTTACTGTAACGCTTCAAAAAGAAGTTCCTCCGATACCGAAAGTCGTCGAATCGGAAACAGGAGAAGTACTTTACACTTCCGCCGACGTAGTGGAAGGTAAGGGTTATTTCCAAGAATTCGACCTTATGGACTGGGGAACAATGCTCGGTATGGGCGCTTATATGGGTCCCGATTTTTCAACCGACTTTTTCCATCACAGAGCCGAATACCTTTACGATTATTACGGAATGGAAATGTTCGGCAAAATGAACAAAGACTTGACCGAAACAGAACGCGGAGCGGTAAAAGCGCGCGTTAAGGAAGATTTCCACAACACAAAACTCACCGAAGAAAAAACCGTATATTCGAAAGGTTCAGCGGAAGCGTACAAAAGAAACGTCGAACGCTTAACCGATATGCTTGTAAACGGCGACAAGGAAAGAGCTTATCCGAGCGGAATTATCCGTCCGGAAGAAGCGAAAAAAATTGCGGCGTTCGTCGATTGGTCGCAGCTTGTAGCTTCGTCAATTCGTCCGGGAACGGAAGGCGATGTTTCAGAAGAAAGAACTTGGTCGAACAATTGGCCGCACGAACCGCTTGTAGATCAAGATGTTCGTTACACCAGCCATGTTGTTTCTTTGTGGGAATTCTTATTGCTTTGGACATTTACGATTATCGTAATTTTCCTTTCATACGAATATTTATTCAAAGGCGAAAAAGACGAAAAACGCGCTCCTGCGTTAAAAGTTACTTCGTTATTTAAATCCCAAAAGAAATTACTCAAATACATTCCGATTGTCAGTTTGCTTTTTGTGGTTCAACTTTTCATCGGCGGCTACTTGGCTCACCTTTACACCGAACCGACGGCTGATTTCATTATTTCGCAGAAAATCTTGCCGTTTAACGTAATGCGTTCGCTTCACACGCAAATTGCAATTCTTTGGGTTGCGGTAGGTTGGCTTGTGGGCGGACTTTTAATCGCTCCTTGGGTTGCAAACAAAGATCACAAATTCCCGTGGCTTGTTGACGTTCTTTGGATTGCGCTTCTCGTTGTAGCGGTCGGTTCCGTTGCGGGTTTGTATCTCGGCGCAACCGGACAATTAAGAGACACTTGGTTCTGGCTTGGAAACGAAGGACGCGAACTTGTAAATCTCGGACGCGTTTGGGATATCGGCTTGGTTGTCGGTCTCGTATTTTGGTTCTTGCTGATAATTACGTTAATCAAAAAAGCCGCAACAAACAATCCGCTCGTAGGAACAATTATTTGGTCGGCGTTCGGAATCGCTACGCTTTACATTGCGGGAATGATGCCGATTCACAAAATTATGCCGAACTTTACCGTTGACGATTACTACCGCTGGTGGGTTATTCACCTTTGGGTGGAATTAACATTCGAACTTTTTGCCGCCGGCGTAATTGCGTTTATGACTGTTTCGCTCGGATTGATTTCGCAAAAAACAGCGGAACGCACGATGTTTTTCGAGCTTTTCCTTATTATGATGTCGGGAACGCTCGGCGTGGGACACCACTATTTCTGGCAAGGACTTGACGAATACTGGATTGCAATCGGCGGTATTTTCTCCGCGCTCGAACCGCTTCCGTTAGCGTTGATGATTGTTGAAGCGTGGAAGAACGTTAGAGAACAAAAAGAACAAGGCATCAAAAACGATTTCAGCACGCCGTTTATGTGGATTTCCGGTTCCGCGATTTTGAACTGGATTGGCGCCGGATTCTTGGGAATGGTAATCAACACTCCGACCATTTCTTACTATTCACACGGAACGTACTTAATTATGCCTCACGGACACGTTGCATTGCTCGGCGCGTTCGGTTACATTTCAATTGCGTTCTTGTATATGACTTCAAGAGCGAACGCAATGGCAAACGGTTGGGAATGGGACGATACGCTCAGTAAATGGTCGTTCTGGTTGCTTACAATTGGCGTGCTTTTGTTTGCACTTCCGACAATCGTAATTGGATTTGAGCAAACCAGAATTGCAGCTGAAATGGGTTATTATTACACAAGAGTAAGAGACGCTGTTGAAACAATGAAAGGCTGGATGTGGTTCCGCTTATTGCCTGACGGATTGATGATTCTTGGCGGACTTGGAATATTTATCGACTTATTCCAAAAAACATTCAAAGGCAAAAAAGCCGCCGCATAAGCGCAACGAGCTTTCTATCTTTTATAAAGAGGCGTGAATTTTCTCGCGCCTCTTTTTTTGTTTAAAATTCATTTACCGTTTCTTCTTAGAAATGTTGATAATAAAAGAAATGATTAATATAAAAACGCCAATAATAAGCAAAGGAACAATAATAGAATTAAGTCCGCTCACTTTTTTATGGGCAACGTTCAATGACTGATAACCAATAACAAAAAAAACGAAAGCTAAGTAAAGATTCAGAATTCTGATAAATCTCGTTGCGGATTTGTAAACCACTACAACATTTTTCTCGGTTAATTTCAGCGGATAATTAAATGCGTGCGGGAAATAAGCCAAAACGTAAAGCAATATAAAAAGAACCGTTCCAACGGACGGCAACAAAAAAATATTAATCTTGTTTCCGTAAGCGTCCGGTTTGCCTGTAAATCCGTAATGCTTGGGAATTATTTCCGGAAGCGCGGAATATGCGCTAATTACTTTTATCCACAGCAATAAAATCAATATTAAAGCCGCGATTTCAAACAAATAATCAAGTTTGGTTTTGGCAATTTTTATTTTGGGACGAAACTCTTTACCGCTCACGATTATTTCCCGATGAATTGCAAAACAACTCGTCTCCGGCGCGGACGATTGTCAAAATCTACGAAAATTATTTGTTGCCAGGTTCCGAGTAAAAGTCTGCCTCCGGCAAAAGGAACGACGAGCGACGGTCCTTGCAAAGACGCGCGCAAATGCGAATGTCCGTTGCCGTCGTGCCAAGTTTGGTCGTGATGATAAGAAACGCCGGAAGGAATTATTTTCTCGAAGAATTCGGGATAATCTTTCAACAAACCCGGCTCGTATTCAATCGTCGTAAGCGCGCCGGTTGAACCAGGAACAAAAATCGTTACGTTTCCCTCGCTAAAACCGTTCTCGAGCAAAGCGCTTTCAACATCGCCCGTAATATCAATCATTTCGGCGTTTCCTGCGGTTTCAAGTTCAATAAATACGGTTTTTATTTCCATTATTTC
>WGAL01000144.1 GCA_015494845.1 Melioribacteraceae bacterium | reverse complement strand
GCGGAAAAATATTTCGGTTGCAATGAAAAATAAAATCGCAATAGCGTTTTTGTTAGCGTTCGCTAACCTCTTTGCGCAAAACGGAATTATCAAAACTTATTATCCGAACGGGAAAGAACGCTCGCGGGAATCCTACGCCAATGACATTATGGAAGGAACTTCATATTTCTTTTACGAAAACGGAAATCTGAAAAAAGAAATTACTTACTCAGGCGGAGTCGTAAACGGTTGGGTGAAACTGTTTTACGAAGACGGGCTTCCGGAAGAAGAATTTTACGTCGATTACGGAATAAGGGACGGCGTGGATAAAATTTACTACGAAAACGGCGCGCTGAAAGAAGTCCGCTACTACAAAAAAGGCAAATTGGTAAAAACAATAAAACTAGATTATGACCCGACGTATGTCGCGCCGCCTTCGCAATACGTAGGGAACAATCAGCAAAAAATTATTTCCTCGACAAACGAAATAATTTGCGACACCGACGAATGCCCAGCCCCGATTGGCGGAATTCCGGCAATACAGCGGAAAGCGAAATATCCTGAACACGCAAAATTATACGGACTTGAAGGCGACGTAATTTTAATCGCCACAATAGACACAAGCGGAAACGTTATCGACACAAAAATTCTTAAAGGTCTTGGTCTCGGGCTTGACGAGGCGGCGCAAAAAGCGGTGAAAGAAACGAAATTTTTCCCTGGCAAGAACAAAGGCAAACCAGTAGTTTCGCACGCGACGATTAAGGTAAATTTCTCGCTCGGCAAAAAGAAACATCAAGTTGTTGCAAGAACCGAAACAAAGCATGAGTTCAAACAATTTGTGGAAGAGGAATTATACGGCGATAATGCTAGCGAAACGCCTGAACCTGAAAAAGAAACACGCGCGACAAAAAATAAAAAAGAAGCTACGTCGCAAGCAATAAAGGAGAAAGCAAAACACGAAACAAATATTCCGAGAAAAGTCGTAATTAATTGCCCTGCTCAACCGTGCGCTCAACCGGTCGGCGGCGCGGAAGCGATTATGAAAAATTTTAAAATTCCCAAGCGGGTAAAAGAAGAAAATATAAATGGGGTAGTAAAAATCGAAGCGTTAATCGACAAATACGGCAAAGTGCGAGAAACAAAAATATTACAGGGTTTACCGGAAGGCGCAAACGACGCGGCTGAAGTCGCGGTTTATTACACTGATTTCAAACCTGCCGTAAAAAACGGCGAACGCGTCAATTCAAAATTAATTATTACAATTCCGGTTTTTTATTAATTGAAAGCGTGAGTTTAAACTACTCTATGCCCAAAGCAAATAAGAAAAATTCACTTATAAAATTGTATCATAGATTGATTAGCGAGATTGAGAGCTATCAATCTGTGTAACATAACTGGTAGGGACAACTCGCGAGTTGTCCCTACAAATTGTTTTAATGAATAAAAAACGCAAAAGATGAATTTCCGGCACATATTGAATAAGCGATTTTGCAATAAAATTACAAAAACTAAAAAATCCTGTTCGTCATCTTCAGCTCAATTCCTTTGAATTCCGGTTCGTAACGGCAAACGCCTCCGATGCAAATATTTCCGGCGTGGCGGGAGCCGATTAACAACGACAACTCGGAACCGTCGAAAATATTGTATGTAATCATTCCGAACGCCCAGAATTCCCTATGAATATTGCCTGCCGTAGGTTCGCGGGTTTGCATTTCTCCGACAAACGAAACGACAAGATTCGGCGAGCGCAACCATTCGAGAGTTAAAACATCGTCGTAATATTTCTCTTCGGTAGAAATAACAGTCACTTGCTGATGTTCCCAAACCGCGCGTATCGTGTTTTCATCGTCGATAAAATAACGCCCTTCGAAGATCGGCGTATAATTTTCGGTGTTTGCGGAAAGTTCCTTGCTGTAACCGAATGCGAAAATCGTCATAAATTTTTCCCAATCTTTATGCAATTGGAAATACGCTTCGGTCAATTGCGTTCTTACTTCTGCGTTCGTTCCTTTAATTATTTGGTAAAATGAATTTTTATCGAGCGTTTTCGTTATTCCGAAATTCATTTTGATATCGAACGTTTTATCGAACACGTAATTCGCCGCAATTTGTCCGCCTTGTTCGTTATCGCGGTTCAATGCGTGCGGATGGCGGTTCAACAAAACGTAAGAATAATCTTGCGTGGTTGAAGGCGGCGTGTTGTAAATTACAGTTCCGTCGTAACTTGTGAAGCCGAAATTGTCGTAATATTTATACTCGCCGGAAATTGAAAACGAACCGAAATAAAAATTCAAGTTGCCGTAAATTCCTTTTCCGACAATGTTTCTGTCTATTTTCTTTTCAAGGTCGGCGTTTTGTTTTACCGCGTATTCGCCGTAAAAATCGACGTGCGAAAATCTTGAAGAAATTCTACCTGAAAGCAAGTTCGTCGTCGCAAAGCCATCGACGTATGGACGATTGCTCGCAAACGAAATTCCGATGCGCGTTCTCTTAATTCCCTTGTAATACAAATCTGCGGCGTGCAAAATATCTTTACGCTTGGCTTTTGAATTTTCAGGCATACCGGAAAACGCGGTCAAATAAAAATTGCCGTAACGCGCAAAAAATTTAGCGCCAAGCAAATTGTTATCCACGCGAATGTTGCGGTTCTCAAAAATTTTAACGACAAGTCCGCGCCCGAAAACCGAATAAAAATTTCCGGCGGTAATATCCAATTTTTTCTTTCGCTTGCCGAGCGTTACGCTTAAATACTTAAAGGCAATGTCCGCATATTTTTCTTTGCCGCGCGATATTGCAGGATTCGGGTCATTCGGTTGGAAAATATCAAAACGAATTCCTGCTTTGAAAATTCCGTAACGGTAATCGGCGTTAAACCAGTTCTCGAAAATCTCGCGTTTCAAATCCTGGTCGTAAGAATATTTCATCTGATTTGAAAGCGAAAGTCCTGACGGCAAAT
>WGAL01000143.1 GCA_015494845.1 Melioribacteraceae bacterium | reverse complement strand
TCGGGTCGATGCTTTTGCCGAAATCGTGAACAATGCTGACTTCGTCAATTTCATAAACGCCGCGCAAAACATCGAGCGTAACCTCGACAATTCCCGTTCCGTAAACGTGGTAAGCAAACGGACGCCCTTTGTTTACGGTTCTGTCAAAATGGATTTCCGGCGTGGCGTAATATGCGTGCGCCGATAAATTTACGCTATTAAAATACGCCGACCAAATTAACTTTTCCCAATTAATCCCCGTTTTCTTATTTCCGTAAAATACTTGTCCGTCAATAATTTCAATGCTTTCAGCGTCTTGCGCGCCGAGCGTTTCCGCCGCGTGATTTTTCAATCGCTCTAAAATGGATTTGCTCGCGAGCAACGCCGCGTTTCCGTTTAAGTCCGCGCCGGTGCTTGCCGCGGTCGGCGAAGTGTTTGCGATGCGCGTTGTGTTTGTGGTTTCGATTTTTATTTTACTTTCGGAAATTGAAAAAACGCGCGCAACTATTTTTTTTATTTTTTCGTTTACGCCTTGTCCCATTTCAATTGCCGCAGTGCTTACGCCTACGGTTCCGTCCGTGTAAATATGAACGAGCGCGCTCGCTTGGTTCAAAAAACTGCTTGTGAAGGAAATCCCAAAAGTAAGCGGCATTACGGCAAGCCCCTTTTTTACGAGGCGATTACTTGAATTGAATTCTTTAACGTTTTCAATTTTCTTCTTTAACAAATATTTCTCTTCCGCCTCGTTCCAGCATTTTTCAGATTTTACTTTTTCCGCTGTTTGTCCGTAATAAAACGTATCGCCTTCCTTAATCAAATTCTTCTTTTGAATTTCGTAAGCCGGAACGTTAAGTTTTTCCGCCGCCTTGTAAATTGCGCTTTCCATTACAAACATTCCTTGCGGACCGCCGAAGCCGCGAAACGCGGTGTTTGGAGGCAAGTTCGTTTTACACATATAACCGGTCGCCTTTACGTTCGGAATAAAATACGCGCCGGTTGTGTGAAAAAGCGTGCGCTCGATAATCGCCGTGGAAAGGTCGGCGCACGCGCCGGAGTTCTGAAAATAAGCAACTTCGTATGCTAAAATTTTCCCTTCGGCGTCAAGCCCGATTTTGTAATCGGCGGAATACGGATGGCGTTTCCCGGTCATTCGTAAATCTTCTTGTCGGTTAAGAACCAATTTTACAGGCTTGTTCAACAAATGCGCGGCAAGCGCAGTCATCACCGCCCACGAAGTCGCTTGGTCTTCCTTGCCGCCGAATGCGCCGCCGAGCCGTAAAACATCGACCTCGATTTTGTTCATTCCGATTCCCAAAACTTTTGCCGCCGTTCGCTGAACCGCCGTCGGCGCTTGCGTTGAAGAAATAATTTTCAATTCGCCGTTTTCTTTCGGAATAGCAATCGAGCTTTGCGTTTCAAGATAAAGATGTTCCTGTCCGCCAATATCGACTCTTCCTTCAACTACAACTTCGCACTCGGCGAATTTGCTTTCCGGTTCGCCCATTGAAAAAGTTACCGGAGCGGCGACAAACAAACCTTTCGAATACGCTTCGCGCGGGTCGGTTATCGCCGGAAGTTCTTCTATTTCAATTTTAATTAGTTCGCGCGCTTTTCGCGCGGCTTCCGGACTATCGGCTACAATTAGCGCAACCGGTTCGCCGGTGTATTCTACTTCGTTTTCCGCGAGCAAAGTTTCATCTTGTATGATATTCCCGATTTGATTTTCCCCGGGAATGTCGGACGCCGTAATTATCGCTTTGACGCCTGGGAATTTTTCAGCTTCGGAATAATCCAAATTTACGATTTTACCGTGCGCTACCGGCGAATCAAAAACCGCAATGTGCAACGTTCCTTCCGGAACCGCAAAATCATCGACAAATAGGGATTCGCCTTTTACGTGTTTTATTACGTCGCTATTCATATCAATTCTCCGGCGTTTATTAATTCTGGATAAAGAACCGCGAAGTGCGCTAAAATCAAGCGTTTCAGTAACTTGCGTTTGTATCCGGCGGAGCCGCGGATATCGCTAATCGGCGAAATTTCTTCATCGGCGATTTTTACCGCTTCGGCAAGAATTCCGTTTGTCAATTCTTTGCCGGTAAGGAACTCGCTTGTTTTTCTTAAATAAGCCGGAACGGGCGCAACGCCGCCGGCCGAAATTCGAACGCTCTTAACTACCTTATTTTCGCTTACAAGAACAATCGCGGCTGAGTTTACGCTTGCAATATCAAGGTGGATACGTTTCGAGACTTTTTCGAAATTGAATTTTGAGTTTTCCGCCGGTTTAGGGATTTTAAT
>WGAL01000142.1 GCA_015494845.1 Melioribacteraceae bacterium | reverse complement strand
GATTGGGATAATTTTGCTCCAAAACAAATTGGGAGGGGATTTCGTTTTCATTGGTTTCAACATAGGTTAAATCGTCGTCGCTTATGTTTGCCGTCCAAACGCTCAAATTGCCTTCCGCGTCGGTTTCCATCCAAATCGGATGAATTTTTCCGTCGTATGCGGCAACTGTTGCGTAATCTCCGAAAAAAACAGAACTTTGCGTCGGAAACGGTTCGTCCGTTACGCAATAATTCCCCCAATTCTCGCCGCCGTCGGTCGAGCGCGCAAGCCAAAATTCCGTGTTTGTTCCGGTCGTGTTTCTTCTATCGTAAAAAGTCGCGTAAAGATTTCCGTTTGTTTGGTCAACTGCAAGCCAAGCAAAAAATTGCGGACGATCTCCCGCATCGTTATTTACTTTAACCGCATCGCTCCAAGTTTCGCCGCCGTCGGTAGATTTTGAAATAAAAACGTCTGGATTTGTTTCGCCGTTGCGTTGGTCGCTCCACAAAACGTAAATATTTCCTTTATACGGCGAATTGGAACTCGTATCGCAAACAGTTACCGGAAGTCCGTTGGAGCGGTAAATTCCGCTTACGTCGTAATCCCAACCGCCAGGTTGCTCGGAAACAAAAATATCTTCGCCCCAAGTTTCGCCACCGTCGGTCGATTTATCAAACACAATTCCAACCGAACCTGCCCAAGCGACGTAAATTTCGCCGTTCGGTCCGACGGCTGGAACCGCGCCTTCAACCGTATTGTCGCTGTCTATACAATCGCCGTCAACGTCGTTTATTTTTACCGGTTCCGACCAAGTTTCTGCAAAGTCGGTGGATTTCGAAAACAAAATACGCGATTTATCTTGCGGATTGCTACTTCCGTAATCGTCAAATTCCGTCCAGGTTACGTATAAATTATTCCGGTATTGCGAGTTCGTCAAATCAACGGCAATCCATGCTTTGTCTTGATTATGCGGCGGAAAAACGCCTGTGTAAGTTCCGTCGTTAAACGTCTCGCCGTTGTTAGTCGATTTCTGAATAACAATTCTGTCAATCCAATAGCCGTCGTTCGGATTTGAAAGATGAACGTAATAAAGATTTCCGCTATCGTCAAAAAGAACCACAGGGTCGCCCCAAACGCCGAGGGTTGAACTCAATCTGTTTTGCGACCAAGTTCTCCCGAAATCCGTCGATGAATAAAAATAATTCAAATTGGAACCGGCGGCTAGTATTACCGGATTTTGCGGATTTACGGCAATAGTTACTTCTTCCGGCGAGTAAGCGTTTTCGTTGCTAACCCGGTAATTCTCAAATTGTTGTCCGAAAGTTAAACTGAACGTTATGAAAAGTAATACTAAACTTCCCGCCGTAAACATTTTACGCCTCGGCAAAATATTTTTTGTTAATTAATTTTCTCGCAAGAGCCGCGCCGATTAGTCCGAACAGAATATCGAAAAACAAATTACTAACAAACATACTTAATGAGTAAAGAACCGAAATTCCGGTTGTTCTGATATTTTCAACCATTCCTTGCAAAAGGGTAAGAACTTCTTTTTTGTTCTGTTCCGGCAGCCCGATTTCTTGTATGAACTGTTGCATTTGCGGAAAAATGGCGACGAAATCGTTGGTTCTTAAAACAAAAGTTAAAAACGAATCGAAAAAGACGGAGAAAATCGCGCCGAAAATTCCGGTTAAAACGCCCAATCTTAACGCCTCGCCGAGCGTAAAAGGAAGAATTTTCTTGTTTCCTTTAATTTCAAGAACCATTGCGTAATAGACCGCAGCAGGAACAAGTATGCAACAACTTAAACTTTTGATAAACGGAATAATTTCCACAATTCCGATAACAACGCCTGCGACAATCGCCGGTAATATTCTTTTCAATTCATCCTCAAAATATTTCTGAAATGAAAAAGTAAATTACTTATTTGTTTGGAAAAACAATGTAAAAATTTCCAACTCAATGCGCGCTTTTCCAAAATTCTTTGCTACATATTTTCGGAATTTAAACTACTTTTTAAAACGAAAAATTTTCCGATTCGTCAAAAGTTATGTTCAACAAAAATATTAGGTAAAAAAAATGAATTCGAAATTCAAAAGATTTTTGCAAACTTCCGTATTCGTTGTTCTTGCGGTGCTTGGCTTTACACAATGCACCTCTTCAACGACTTACACCGTTAAAGAAAAAGACGTTCACCGGATAATAACCTTCAATCCTGACACCGTTCACGCAAGCAAATACGATATCGGGAAAATGTGGACGTTCGATTATCCGCCTGTTGATTATTTCACCAAAACTTACGGCTTTACGCCTGATGAAGATTGGCTCGAAAAAGTCAGATTATCCGCGTTAAAATTCGGTTCTTGGTGTTCCGCTTCGTTTGTTTCTTCCGACGGTTTGGTTATGACAAATCACCATTGCGTTGATTTTATTACCGAACGTATCGAGCAAGAAGGCGAAGATATTGCGGCAAACGGCTTTTACGCAAAAACGCTCGACGAGGAACGGAAAGTTCCGGGTTTGTTTGTCGATCAACTCGTGCTAATTCAAGACGTTACCGACGACGTTCTTTCCGCAATTGAAAAAGGGAAAAACGACGAAGAAAAATTGAAATTGAAAAGAGAAAAAATTAAGGAATTGCAAAAGCAATATTCCGACGATACCGGTTTAATATGCAAAGTTACCGAATTATACCACGGCGGGAAATATTCGCTTTACGGCTATCGACGCTACAACGACGTCAGAATGGTTTTGGTAAACGAACGCGCGGTCGGTCTTTACGGCGGCGATCCGGATAATTTCACTTATCCGCGTTACGACGCCGATTTCGCTTTTCTGCGCGTTTACGATAACGGCGAACCTTTGCACACCGACAATTTTTTCAAATGGAGCCCGAACGGCGCAAAGCCTGGCGAACCGCTTTTTGTTGTCGGAAATCCAGGCAGAACCGAACGACTGAAAACCGTTTCGCAAATGTTGTTCGAAAGGGATTACGTTTACGGACCAATGGCGTTTGCGTTAAACGGCGTGGTTAAAATACTTGAAGCGGAAATGGAAAAACATCCCGAGAAAAAGAAAAAGCTCGAAGGTCCTACTTTTTACCTTGCAAACAGCGCAAAAGCGGTAAAAGGAATTTACGAAGGCGCGCTCGATCCGTATTTAATCGCAAGAAAAAAAGCGTTTGAACGCGATTTCAGAAACGCCGTTGAAAAAAACCCGAAGCTGAAAGAAAAATACGGACACTTGTGGGATGCGATTGATAACATTCAGAACGAATACAAAACTTTTGCGAACAAACTTGTAGCGTATAAAATCGACCCGCGCGTTTCGTCATACTACTTCCCGCTCGCGCAAAAAATTGTCGCTTACGCAAAACAAATGAAATTACCGGAAAACGAGCGCGACCCGAAATATCAAGCGGACGAACTTGATTCCACGCTCGCTTCTTTTTATCCGGAAAGTTTTGACAAATCGGTTGAAGACCAAAAACTTGTCGTTCAAATCGCTTTAATTGAAAGATTTTTGCCTTCCGATAATTTTGTAATTAAAGAAATCCTTAAAAATCTTCCGCCCAAAGAAGCGGCAACAATGCTGTTGAAAAATTCCAAAATTACCGACAAAGAAAATTTGATTTCATTCTTAAAACAAGAACCGGATAAAATCTTAAATTCCGGCGACCCGTTTATTACTTTTGTTCTCAAAACTCAAGATGAATACAAAAAATTAACTCAAAAGAAAGAAGAAATCGCGCAAACGGAAAAGGTTCTGGAAAACGCTCTCGGGCGCGCGCTTTTTGACGTTTACGGAACCGAAATTCCGCCCGACGCGACGTTTACCTTGCGAATTAGCGACGGCGTTATGAAAGGTTACGAATACAACGGCACGCTCGCGCCGATGTTTACGACATTTTACGGTTTGTACGACAGATATTACTCGCACCAAAAGAAATATCCGTGGGCACTTCCGGAGCGTTGGGCAAATCCGCCGGAAAATATGAAATTGAGTACTCCGTACAATTTCGTTTCTACAAACGACATCGTCGGCGGCAACTCTGGAAGTCCGGTGATTAACAAAAACCGTGAAATTGTCGGTGTTGCTTTCGACGGAAATATCGAAAGCTTGCCTGGCACATTTATTTATTTGCCAAAAGCAAACAGAACCGTTAGCGTCGCCTCGCAAGGAATAAAAGAATTGTTAAATACAATTCTTGAAGCAAAAAGAATCGCGAAAGAATTGGAACTCGGAAAAATTCCGGATGAATATAAAGAGAAGTAAAGAATTATTCATTTCCCTCTAAAAAATTAACCGTCGGAATAATTAATTCCGGCGGTTTTTTATTACACTTTCTCGAATATAAAAAAAACTCCGTCAGGTTTTGCCTGACGGAGCAATGGGCTTTCGATTTTATTACAATCTTTTCGAAAATTAGCCGAATAATTGCAATACTTGTTGCGGCGCCATGTTCAATTGTGCCAACATCGCCGTTGCTGCTTGTCCGATAATTTGACTGCGTGTTGCTTTCAATTGTTCCATTGCCATGTCTGCGTCGAACAAGCGGCTTATACTTGCTTGTGCGTTTGTTATTGCTACGTCCAACGTATCGGATTTAATATCGAGTCTTTGAGTAAAGTTACCGATATCTCCCAATGCGTCGGTTACTGCCGATTTCAAGCTTGCGAGAGCCGTTTGCAACGAAGCAACAGAAGTCGAACCGGTTGTGCATTCAAGCGTACTTGCAGAAACGTTAACAAAACTTGCAAGAGACGCTGAGATACCGCTCGCATAACCGCCGCCGCCGGTGCTTGCCAATGAAGACGCATAATCAATATTGATTGTATCGCCGGCTTCACCGACTTGAAAAGTAAATCCGCTTCCCGCAGCAGAGAAGAGCAAGTCGGTATTGTTGAACTTTGTGTTTTTTAATGTCGCTTGAATCTCCTTCGCAAGTGCTTGAATATCGCTTGCCAGAGCGGTTCTGTCGTTGGTAGGGTTTGTTGCGTCGGAAAGTTTACCTTCAATACTTACTAACAGGTCATTGATTCCGAGCAAAGCTCCTTCCGCTGTGCTGAGCATATTTTTCGCAGCCGCAATGTTATTTTGCGCACCTTGCATTACGGCAACTTTCCCTTTAAGGGAAGTTCCTACGTTAAACCCGGATGTATCGTCGGCTACTTGAAGAATCCTCTTTCCTGAAGCCATACGAAGTTGGGCTTTTGTGGTTTGAGCGTTAACCTTTGCTAATTGGTAATACGCTTTCAGCGCATTGATGTTGGTGTTTACTTTGAATGGCATAACTACCTCCTTGTAATTTGTTTTTAATTAAATCAAGTCTCCCTACTTGATTTTTACATTTTAATTATCGGCACCAGCCGAAAAAAGTTTAATCAAAATTTCAAAAAAACTTAAACTTTATCCTATTTCTTTAAGAATACGTTCTGCAACGGTAGTAAGAACCGCATTGGAATTATAGAACCCCATTTCCACGCGCTTTTTGATTTTATTTATTTTTGCCTTGTCCACTTTTTCCCCAGAAAGCTTTTTAGCATCATCCGATATATCCAATTTGTCGGAGACCTTTGGTTTTGACATTTCATTGGTCTCTTTTTTTGCGTTAGAATTTACAGCCTTGTAATATTGCGCCGCTTGATTATTGTTAATTCCCTTTATTTCCACGTCTCTACCTACTATAATTTGAAATTTTTTTTTGATTTTGTAATATACTTAATTTCTTTTTTATTTCATTACTGAGCTTTTGTTTCTCCGTAATCATATTATCGAATTTTTCTTTTATTTGTTTAACTAAAATTTCAAGTTCTTTTTTCTCATTTTCATTAATATTTTCAGAACTAAAAACGCTCTCGTGTAATTTATTTACGCTCTTAGTTAAAAAAGTTATTCGCTCAAATTTCTTAAAGAAATTCTCGTCGGTTACTTCATCAATCAACCCGGAAATTTCTTCAAGCTCTCTCTTTAACCGTTTAACTTTTTCAATGCTAATATAGGTTTCCTCCCATCATACTGCTAAACATAGAATTAAAATATTGTTGAGCATATAATAATTGCGCCAATTGTTCCTGGAGCCGGTGATATTGCTCGCGCAAACTCTCGGCGCTTTTTTCAATACTTTCATTAATCGATTCAATTCTATCGTTCAGATAACTTACATTGTTGTCAATTGTATTGATTGTGTTGGTAATAGTTCCGTCCGCGCCAATATAATCGTCAATCATATCATACATTTGCGTAGCAATTCCATTTGTAGAGTTGAATAAATCCGCAACCTGATCAACTTTGTTTAATATTGCATCCTCCAATTTCGATGAATCGGAAATACTCAATCCACTCGAAGAGTCAAAACTTATACCAATATCGCTTAAATAAGAAAGATTTCCGTCAGGAATCCCTTCAACTTCACTTGTTACAAGCGTGCGTAAAGTAGTTAAAAGCGAAGACGCTGTGGAGTTTCCTGTAAATATTCCTCGTCCGGACTCCCCGGAATACGAATTGTTTTTTATATAAGTATAAACGTCATTAAACTTTGTAACAAAATCTTCGATTTTTTCTTCTATTGTATCAACGTCATTTGTAACGGTAATATTTACGTCAGAATCGGACGATTCCATTGTCGCTCGGAGACTAAACGTTAAATTATCCACAAGATCGGTAATAGTATTCGAGGAGCGCCTTACGGTAATTCCGTTAAATTCGACAACGGCATCTAATTCATTGTCCGTTGAACTATTTGCCGAGTACATAAAACCAGCGTCGGTATCATTTGTGGTTTGTGTGTGATTTGTTAAAATCGTCGAAGTTAATCCCAAAAAATTTAATGCGGAACCGCTTTCGTCTGACATTATTAATCTGTTTTCATAACCGGAATTTTTTGCCGTAATTGAAAATTTTGATTTATCAGAAAGCGGAGAAAATACGGAAGCCGTTGCCAGCGCGTTTGCCGATTTTTCATTTTGAACGTCAATGTTAAAATGCGACGAATCCAACAGCGTTCCGGTATCGTCCGATTTATTTATGGTAATATATTGGTCTTTATTATCAACTGTAATTTTAAAACCGACATTCCCGGAAGCATCCGTTTCTTTTTCTGCCGTAACACCGTCAACATCGGAGTTAATTTTATTGATAATATCATCAACTACATCATCGTAAGTGTAACCGCCGGAAGAATAATCATAATTAATAGTAGTTTCGGTTCCGTTAACGTTAATTACAAAACTCCCGCTCCCGGTATATGTGTCCGTTGGCGTCATTTTTGCCGATTCCACCACCGCGTAATCGTTGTTTATTGCATCGCGAATTTCCTCCATAATGGATTCGTTCGTTTCGGAACTCGTCAGTTCCACATCCACATAAGAAACATAATCGCCGCTTTGAATTTTTATTCGGTGAGTACCAGCCATTGACGTAACTGAAGTTGAACTGTCCATCGTATTGGAAACAGCTAGATCGCTTTTTGCAAGTTGCTCCACGCGCATGGTATAAGAACTTTGAGTCGCGTTTGAGGACGCCGTTACGGAAAAGAACTCATCGGTTGAAAGCTCGGCTGTGCTGGAATTGAAAATTGAACTGGAAGATGAAATTTTTAGCGAGTTTACAATACTTTGGAGAGACGTAAGTTTTGTGCTTACATTACTCCAAGCTGTAGAAAGATTTTCATAACGCGTCTTTCTGGTTTGTATCGGCTGAATTCTTTTTTCTGTTTGAACCTGGGTATAACTTGCAACCGCCGACTCAATCCAACTTGTTGATAAAACCGAGTTACTCATTTTTTACCTCACACTGCTATCTTTTCTTTATTGAAAGCAGTTATCCACGATTCTTTCAACGACGTCAAAATTTCGCAGGCAATCTCATGATTGCCTTCTACCATTTGTTCTTTACAAAAAACATATAAACTGTAAAGTTCACGGGCAATCTCATATTGCAGGTCAAGACCGTTCATTAAAACGTCAATAGCTTGATTAGCTTTTCTGTGATCGCCTTTTTTACAATGCACAATCGCGAAATCGTAAGTTTTTAACAAAAGTTTTTCTTGAGACGCTTCCATTATTTCTTTCGTTAAATACGGATTCGATTTTCTGCCTGCCGTTTTTATATTCGAATTATATTTGTACGCTTGACCAACCATTTAATTTACCCATGTTTTTTTCGAAATATCCGCCAGAGAATTTCCCTGGCGGATTTAGTAAATAATTCATTGCAGATTATTAACCGAATAATTGCAATACTTGTTGCGGCGCCATGTTCAATTGTGCCAACATCGCCGTCGCTGCTTGTCCAATAATTTGTCCGCGAGTTGCTTTCAATTGTTCCATTGCCATATCGGCGTCGAACAAACGGCTTATGCTTGCTTGTGCGTTTGTTATTGCTACGTCCAACGTATCGGATTTAATATCGAGTCTTTGAGTAAAGTTACCGATATCTCCCAATGCGTCCGTTACCGCCGATTTCAAGCTCGTTAAGTAAGTCTGCAAGTTCGCAATGCCGTCGGACGAAGTCAAGGTTGTTGCACTTACATTAATAAAGCTGTACAACGATGTTGAAACACCGCTTTGATAACCGTTATTGGAACCATCCGCAATAGAATCGGCGTAATCAATATTGATCGTGTCGCCAGCTTCGCCGACTTGGAAAGTAAATCCGCTTCCGGCGGCAGAGTACAACAAATGAGTATTGTTGAACTTCGTGTTTTTCAACGTAGCGTCAATTTCTTTTGCAAGAGCCTGAATATCGCTTGCCAAAGCGGTTCTGTCGTTTGTCGGATTTGTTGCGTCGGAAAGTTTTCCTTCTATCGTTACCAACAAATCGTTAACGCCAAGCAAAGCTCCTTCTGCCGTACTCAACATATTTTTTGCAGCCGCAATGTTATTTTGCGCGCCTTGCATTACGGCAACTTTCCCTTTAAGGGAAGTTCCTACGTTAAACCCGGACGTATCGTCGGCTACTTGGAGAATTCTTTTCCCGGAAGCCATACGCAGTTGGGCTTTCGTAGTTTGCGCATTAACCTTTGCCAATTGGTAATACGCTTTTAGCGCGTTAATGTTTGTGTTTACCTTAAATGGCATAACTACCTCCTTGTAATTTGTTTTTAATTAAATCAAGTCTCCCTACTTGATTTATGAATTATTTACTTTGTATTTAGATTATCGGAAGTTCTTTTGAAGTGTTTAGTCTTAATTTAATAAATAATTGCGGATAAATACCCTACCACTTCGGAAAAATCTCTTGTTATTTCTCCTGAATCAGTTCTGTACAGAACCTCGGCATTTCTCTTCCCGGCTTTGTGTAATGCTTTCATTACTGCGACTGTAGGACCTGCTCCACACGCTTCGCTTAATTTTCTTTCGATATCTTTCCTCAATTCTTCAAATTGGAAATTATTTATTCTTCTTTCTACGTTCGAGTCTAACTCTTCGGCAATTGAGCGCGGATAATAATGCGACAAATCCGTGCTTGCGACAAACAAGGTATTTTTGTCGTAAATTCCAGCAAGTTTTTCGGCAAGTTCATCGATGTATCCGCCTTTTTGGTCACCCATTACTATTGGCAATAATTTAAAATCATTTTTCAAAGCGTATTGTAAAAAGGGCAAGTGCACTTCCAAAGCGTGCTCGCCGCGGTGACCTTGTTCGGCGCTAAAAATATATTTGCTGTTGTAAACCAGTTCTTTCCGTTTCTCTTCATCAATTTCAATTATTCCCAACGGCGTTTCAAAAGCGTCGCCGTCATAAATTGAAATGCCTGGGAAGTATTCTCTGTGCGAAGGCGAAACGACTACAACCGTATCAAAAGATTTGCCGAGAACCGTATTGTAAGCATACGCCGCCGTTTTGCCTGAATAAACATAACCTGCGTGCGGCGCAATTATTCCGCTTACAGGCAAATCTCTTTTCTCAGCCATTTCTTCAGCCGAACGGAATAAAGCATCTAATAAATACAACAATTCATTTTTATCTGCGGGATAAAACATTCCCGCTACTGCAGGTTTTCTTACTTTCATAGTAAACCCATTTCTTTTTCGTCAAAAACTTCCGCCGTAAACGCTTTTAAGTTTAGTTGTTTTTCGCGCCAGCAATTTCCGTGTAATCCTGCTTTTTGACAAAGCGCGCTCAAAAATTCTTCTTTATTCATTCCGTGCTCAACGGGAACTTGCGGCAACAAAAGCGCGCGCCTTCCGAAATCTTCCAAAATTAATCCGTGCTTTCCCACTTCAATTTCGTCGTAACTATAAATCGGGAAAGGTTCGGACAAAACGGAAACTTCTACTTCAATTTCGCTTAATTCGGGTTTTATTAAAGACGGAAATCTCGGGTCGCCGAACGCCGCTTGAATTGCGGCTTCTTTTACGGTTTCGTAAAGCGGGCCAAAACCGATTATGTAGCCGATACAACCGCGCAACATTTTGTTTTTGTTCAAAGTAACAAATGCGCCGGCGCGCGAGTTTAATATCGGGTATTTTTCGTAATCCGGCTTAGGAATTTCAACTTCCGGATTTAATTCGTGTTCTATTGCTTTTCGCGCTAATCTTAATAAAAATATTTTTTCTTCATCGGTTATTTTCATAACGCACTCGTGTTTTTTTTCATTTTAAAATCCGAGAAAAATATTTTGTTCCCGAAAAATTGTTTATTCCTTACTCCTCTTAAAAAACAATGTAAAAACCACAGCCGTTGCAGTTACCACAAAAACTACTGGCTCGATTATGCTTTGCAATAGCGGTTCTTCCGGCAATTCGCATTTTGTAAAAGGTAAGCCGGCTGTTTCTATTTCCGGATACTCCGATAACTTCAGCGTGTCGGTTAAAGATAATTTTCGCTCAACGCCGTTATTTTCGCCGAGCGCAATATTTGCGGTTCTTACCAAAAAATAATCTCCAAAAAATCCGTCGCGGTAAATTTTTGCGTATTTCACAAAAGCCGTATCGATTTTAACGTGTAATGTGTCATCGTATTTTTTTGATAAATTGTAGTTGTTGATAAAATTCTCCAGCGTTTTGTATTCGGGTTTTGACTTTTCGGCAACTACTCTTTTCCCGCTTTTTTCAAAATTCGAAGAATAATCGGAAAGCAATTCGAAAAACAAATTCAGATTGGTTTTTGTCGTTTGCGGATAAAAAATTGCGCTGAAAGAAAGAAAAATTGCAAAAAATATTTTTATTCCGAACCGGAAATTCATCGCTTATTTTCCAAGCGCTTTATTGTAAAGTTCCAAATATTTCTTAGCGGATTTCCTCCACGAAAAATCTTCTCTCATTCCGTTCCGCTGGATTTTCTTCCAAATTCTTTTATCCTTGTAATAATTTAACGCACGTTCAATGGCGTTTGCAAATTCGCGCGAATCGAATTTCCCGAAAACAAAGCCGTTCCCTTTTTCATCCGGCGTTTCGTCCCAATCTTTCACCGTATCGGCAAGTCCGCCGGTTTTTCTTACAACCGGAACTGTTCCGTATTTTAACGAATAAATTTGGTTCAAACCGCAAGGTTCGTAAAGGGAAGGCATCAGGAAAATATCCGCGCCGGCTTCAATTAAATGCGCGAGTTTGTTGTTATAGCCGATGTGAACTTTAATGTTTCCTTCCGAGTAGAAGGCGAGTTTACGGAAAAAAGACTCGTATTTTTCGTCGCCGCTTCCCAAAACAACCAGTTGCGCGTCCGCTTCAATAAAGAAATCGAACAAGTCCAAAAACAAATCAAAACCTTTTTGCGAAACAAGTCGCGAGATTATCGCCATTACAGGCGTGTTCTCCGAAAATTTAAGTCCGGTTTCCGAGGCAAGCGCCTTTTTGTTTTCAACTTTTCTCGCAATTTTTTGCGACGAATAATTTACCGGAATTAACGTGTCTTTTTGCGGGCTCCATTGCGAATAATCCACGCCGTTGAGAATTCCGCTTAAATCTTTTTCGCGTTGTTTCAGAACGCCGTCCAAACCACCGGAAAACGCAGGCGTTAGAATTTCTTTCGCGTAAGTTTCGCTTACGGTGTTAATTTTATCGGAAAACAAAATGCCGAGTTTCATAAAATTTATTTTTCCGTAAAACTCGGCGGGACCGGTGGGATAAAAATGTTCCGGCAAAATTTCCGTTACGGGAAGTTTTTCCGCCGGGAAAGTCCCTTGATAGCCAATGTTGTGAATTGTAAAAACGGTTTTCGTATTTTCGAATAATTTATCCCAAGCGTAGATTGTCTTTAAATAATAAGGAATCAAACTTGTTTGCCAATCATTTATGTGAATAATGTCGCCTTTCCATTGCATTCGTTGCAAAACATCAATTAACGCTTTTTGGAAAAAAACAAATCTCTCTGCCTCGTCGTCGTCTTGCGTGTAAAATTCTTTTCTGTGGAAATACTCCGGCGCGTCGATAAAATAAATAGTTACTCTGTCTCCCCGTAACAAAGAGGCGTAAAGGCGGTAATCAATTTCTCTTCCGCCAACGGAAATTTTTAGATTATCGCCCATATCGATTCGCGCATAGAGAAAGTCGCCTTCTTCAATGCTTTTATAAAAAGGCGTAAACACAATAATTTCCACGCCGAGTTTTCTTAATTCAATAGGAAGCGCGCCGGCGACATCGGCTAATCCGCCGGTTTTGGAAAAAGGCACAACTTCGCTCGAAACAAATGCAACTTTTAATTTCAAAACGTCATTCCTATTTTTTTATTTGGTAATTTACAAATTTAACGATTAAAAATTTCTACTC
>WGAL01000141.1 GCA_015494845.1 Melioribacteraceae bacterium | reverse complement strand
ACTTTGCACGATACCGCAAAAATTCCACGCGATAAATGGGATAGCGTTACGGTGGAAGAAATTATGACTCCGCTTTCAAAATTGGATAAAGTAAGCGTCAATTTACCGCTTGTCCGCGCATTGAAAAAAATGAACAGCAAAGGCGTAAATCAACTTCCGGTTGTAGATAAAGAAGGCAAAATAATTGGAATTCTAACCCGCGAAAGTTTGGTTACGTATCTTGCTTCACTTGCCGGAAGCGAAAAATTGATGAAAATGTAATTTACGGAATATTAAAATTTATTTGCATAAAAAGAAAAATAATAATAACTTTAAAAATCGTTTTTTGATGATTTTGCTTTTGGGATCTTAGCTCAGCTGGTTCAGAGCACCTGCCTTACAAGCAGGGGGTCAGAGGTTCGAATCCTCTAGATCCCACACTCGTAAACCCTTGTAGGATAATAACTTACAAGGGTTTTGTGTTTTAAAGGTTCGCGGGCAGGCATAGAAACAGGCATAATTATTACTGAATTTAGTTTGTGATGGTTTTGTTGTAAATTAAGTAAAATTAAATTGTTGTCAAGAAAGTGTCATTGTAGAAGTGTAGAGAATTATTATTTGAAAGAATTTACAAGTTTTGGAAAATAAAAATGTTGTTCAATCAATGAATTTATAATTTGTAATATCTGGCGAATATTTATTTCAAATAATTATTTTTAATAAAAAACTCTCCGACGAAGCGCCGGAGAGTTCAGGATGTAAGTGGAAGACATGAGGGTTTGTATTAACAAGCAAACAATTAACTAGCGGAAAATTATTCAGTTTCAACTTGTTTTTTGTTTCCGCCCATAGCTCCGAAACCTGCAACCATTAGCAAAATTCCGCTGATTAACAAATTCCACACGTTTCCTGCGCCAACGACCAAGCTCGGAATGAAAGCGGCGATGAATAACCAAACTCCGACTACTACCGAGAGCCAACCTTGCCATGGTTTTTCTTTAACCATTAAATAACCGGCTCCGGCGACAATAATTCCGACAATAATATTATCCCACATAATCGCTGTAGCGCTAAAATCGAAAAACGCTACGATGAAAATCCAAATTCCCAAAAGTGCGTTTAGCCAAGCTTTCCACATGATAACCTCCTTTTTAATTGTTGTCGAAAATTAAGTTCACTTATAGGAAATCAAAGCGCGTGCCAAAAAGATCGCTTTGCTAACTTATTAAAATACAATAAGTTAGCGGGGTAGGGGAATTAGTAGGAAATTGTGTGGGAAATCTTATTTCACTAAAACGGTATTAATTGCTTGTTTTCGCAAGAAATATTGGGAAATGGCATTTCATCTGAACATATTTGCGTCAATAAAATGTTTATTCAATAAATTTTGAAGTTGGCGTCTGTCGTAACCGCTTATTTCAGCTGCTTTGGAAATATTGCCTTTTGTCATTTTTAGTAATTTTACGAGAAATTTTCTGTCCAATTCATTAATTATTTTTTCCGTGCGGCTCTTACGCAATTCTTGTAATTCTTCTTTGGTTATCGGAACGAAAAGTTCGGCATCCGCGTTTTCGGAAATTTCTTTCGGCAAAAGATTTTCCGTAATTATTCCGTCGTTCGAAAAAATTATCGCTTGTTGAATTGTGTTTTCCAATTCGCGAATGTTGCCGGGCCAATCGTAATTTACAAGTAATTTCATTGCGGTATCGCTTATGGAAAGCTCAACGCCTGGCTTAAACGATGCGTATTTTTTTAGAAAATGTTCGGCAAGCAACGGAATATCTTCCCGCCTTTCACGCAACGGCGGAATTTTCAAATAAACAACTTTCAAGCGGAAATAAAGGTCTTTGCGAAAATTTCCTTTCTCGACTTCTTCTTTTAAATCTTTATTTGTTGCGGCGACAATGCGCGCGTTTGTAGTAATAAACTTTGTTCCGCCAACTCGCGTAAATTTTTGCTTTTCTATTACATGAAGAAGTTTTACTTGCAAATCCAAAGGCAATTCGCCTATTTCATCCAGAAAAAGCGTGCCGCCGTTTGCTAACTCGAATTTCCCTTTTTTTGTGCCTACAGCCCCCGTAAAAGCTCCGCGCTCGTGTCCAAAAAGTTCGCTTTCGAGCAAGTCGTGTGGAATTGCGCCGCAATTTATTTCCACAAAAGGCGCGTTTGCTCTGTCGCTCAAATTATGAATTGCATTCGCAAAAAGCATTTTGCCGGTTCCAGATTCACCTTCGATTAAAATTGTCGCCGGCGTTGGAGCTACTTGCGCGACAAGCTCCATTAATTCTTTCATTTGCGGATTTATTGTGATAATTTCGTTAAAGCCCTCGTATTTTTTGATTTTTTCTTTCAGCTGTAAATTTTCCGCAAGCAATTTTCCGTAATTAAGCGATTTTTCAATTACCGCTTCAAGCTCTTCAATTTTTACCGGTTTCGTAATGTAATCGACAGCGCCGGCTTTCATCGCCTCGACTGCATTTTCAATGCTTCCGAAAGCGGTAATGATTATCACCGGAATATTTCCATACTGATTTTTCACTACTTCCAGCAGTTCCAATCCGCTCATTACCGGCATTTTCAAATCGGTTAAAATCAAATGCACATTATTTTTTTCGAGATGTTCAAGCGCTTCTTTTCCGTTTGCCGCTTCAAGCACGTTGTATTTTTCACTTAAATTCAAACTTAAAATTCGTCGCTCGCGACTTTCATCGTCCGCAATCAAAATAGTATATTTTTCGTCATTCATTTTCGAACCCGCTTTTTTTCAATTCAATTACAAAAGTTGTTTTGCCGTGTTCCGAAGAAAATTTTAAAATTCCGCCAAGCGAAGAAATCAGATTATTCACAATCGAAAGCCCCAATCCGGTTCCTTCTTCTTTTGTCGTGTAAAATGGCTGTAAAATTTTCTCCTTTACTTCGTCGCTAATTCCAATTCCGTTGTCAGTAACCGAAATTTCGTATTTGTCATTTTGTTCTGTAAAAGAAAGCAAAACTTCGCCTTCTTTGCAAGTAAAATTTTCTTCCGCGCTGCATCTTTCCTTAATCGCGTCGATTGCGTTCATTCCCAAATTAATAAGAACTTGCGACAAAACATCCGCATCGGAATAAATATTTTTATTAGATGCATTTATTTCCGTCCGTATTTTGATTTCGTTTCCGGCTTTGCCTTCCAGCGTTAAGGAAACGCGTTCAAAAATATCGTTAATGTTAAGAACCGAAAATTTCACCTCCCTTTGTTTTGAAAGCTTCAGAAAATCTTGTAAA
>WGAL01000140.1 GCA_015494845.1 Melioribacteraceae bacterium | reverse complement strand
TTTTATACGCAAAATTAAGCAAAGAACTGTTGCGGAATATTTTTTATCCGAAAACCCCGCTTCACGACGGCGCGGTAATTGTTTCCGGCGATATTATTGTAGCGGCGCATTGTATTTTGCCGTTATCTGGCACAAAAGAAATTAACGGAATTCGTTTGGGAACGCGACACCAAGCCGGATTGGGAATAACCGAAGTTTCGGACGCAATTTCCATTATTATTTCAGAAGAAACCGGAACAATTTCCATTGCAGAAGAAGGGAAGTTGTACCAAGGATTATCCAAAGACAGATTAAAGAAATTGCTAAACGAAAAACTCAATTTGCAAACACAAACTAACATTCACAATATATTTGGGCATAACAAAAAGTAAAATTTGCGCTTTAATTCCTTTCTACAACGAGGAAAAATTTATTGAGGAAACCGTTCGCAAGACGGCGAATTTTGTCGATTTAATTGTTGCTGTAAACGACGGTTCTACCGATAAATCTGTCGAGTTAATAAAAAATCAAGAGAAGATAATTGTTGTCAATCACGAAAAAAATCTCGGCAAAGGCGCGGCTATTAAAACCGGATTTGAAAAAGCGTTAAAACTAAATTGCGATTTGTTAATTACGCTCGACGCCGATATGCAGCACAACCCGGATTACATTCCGCAATTTATTGAAAAAGCGAAAGAAGAAAACGCGGATTTGGTTATCGGCAATCGCCGTTGGAATGTTTCAGGAATGCCGCCGCACAGAAGGTTGAGTAATTTTCTTACGTCAAAATTGTTAACGATAAAAACCGGAGCGAAAATTTTGGACAGCCAATCCGGTTACAGATTATTCAGATGCGGAAAGTTGCCTTTGCTTTTTCCGAAATTTACCGGATTTGAAGCGGAAAGCGAAATTCTGGTTAAAGCGGCAAGGAACAATCTTAAAATTTCGTTTGTAAATATTCCTACAATTTACAACGACAACAAAAGCAAGATGAAATCGGTTCAAGCAATCATTGGATTTATTAAAGTCTTATTCATATAATTACGTATCGAATTTAATAAAGTATTTGGGAGGAAAAAATGAAGTTAAAATATTTTTCGCATTCGGCTTTTCAAATCACGACGGACGATAACAAAAGTATTTTAATCGACCCGTTTTTAGACCAAAACCCGACCTCGCCGGTAAAATCCGACGAAGTTACGGCGGATTACATTATTCTTACTCACGCGCACGGCGACCATTTGGGCGATTCGTTCAAGATTGCCGAAAAAACATCGCCGTTGTTTATCGCGGTAAACGAACTTGCCGATTACGTCGCCTCGAACGGATTTAAGGCGCACAATATGCACATCGGCGGCGCGCACGATTTTGATTTCGGCAGAGTAAAATTCACGATTGCGCATCACGGTTCGATTACGCCTGACGGAAAATACGCAGGCGAACCTGCCGGAGTTTTGGTAACAATCAATGGAAAAACAATTTACCACGCAGGCGATACCGGTTTATTTTACGATATGAAACTTATCGGCGAAATGAACGACGTTGATTATTTTCTCGTTCCGATTGGCGATAATTTCACGATGGGAATTGACGACGCCGTAAAAGCGACCGAGTTTGTTAATCCCAAAACCGTAATTCCGATGCACTACAACACGTTTTCCGTAATCAACGCCGATCCGAACGAATTCAAGGCAAAGGCGGAAGCGAAAGGATTTAACGTAAAAGTAATGGAATACGGAGAGGAAATCGAAATTTAAGTTCTTATTCTTCACAAAACGCGAAAGTTTTTCATGGCAAAAGTCATAGCGATTACGAACCAAAAAGGAGGCGTGGGCAAAACCACGACCTCCATTAATCTTTCTGCAAGCGTTGCGGCGTACGAAAAGAAAACGCTTCTTATCGACATCGACCCGCAAGCTAATTCATCGTCTGGACTCGGATTTAACAAAGCTGACGTTTCCGTTTACGAAGCAATCAGCGGAGAAGTGGAGCCGAAAGACGCAATTCAATCGACGTATATGCCGAATCTCGACATTGTTCCGGCGAGCATCAATCTTGTCGGCGCGGAAGTCGAAATGGTGAATATCGAAAACCGCGAGTATCTTCTCAAAGAATTTATCGACGAAATCAAAAACGATTACGATTACGTTTTTATTGATTGTCCGCCGTCGCTCGGATTGCTTACCTTGAACGCGCTAACGGCGGCGGACGCGGTTATTGTGCCGGTTCAATGCGAATATTTTGCGCTTGAAGGGCTCGGACAACTTTTGAATACGATTAACATCGTCAAGAAAAATTTCAATAAAGATTTGTACATAGAAGGCGTTTTGCTGACGATGTACGACAAAAGGTTGCGACTTTCGAATCAAGTCGTTGAAGAAGTGAAAAAATATTTCGGAACTCGCGTGTTCAAAACGATTATTCACAGAAACGTGCGTCTTTCCGAATCGCCGAGTTTCGAGAAACCGGTAATTTTGTACGACGCCACTTCAACCGGCGCGAAAAATTATATGTCGCTTGCGGCGGAATTGTTAAAATTAGAAAGCACGGAGAAACAAAAAGCAGATGAGTAAGCACAAATTAGGTTTGGGAAAAGGGCTTGACGCGTTAATAAATCCAGAGGCAAAAAAAGTCGCCACGAACGAAGTTCCGGTAAATTCCGATAATATTCAAAAAGACGACGGAAAAGAAACAAACGTTTTAGCGAAAATTCCTATTGATAAAGTTCGTCCGAACCCTTACCAACCGCGCGAGGAATTTGAACCCGACGCGTTGGAAGAATTAAAACGCTCGATTCTTGAAAACGGCTTAATTCAACCAATTACCGTGAGACGGGCGGAAAACGGTTATTACGAATTGATTTCAGGCGAGCGCCGTTTTCGCGCGTGCAAAGATATCGGCTACCGCGAAATTCCCGCTTATATTATCAAGGTTGATTCCGCCGAAGGAATGCTTGCTCTCGCTTTGATTGAAAATATCCAGCGCGAAGAATTAAACGCGATTGAGGTTGCGCAAGCGTACAGCAGATTAATGAACGAATGCAACTTGACGCAAGAAGAAATTGCGAAAAAAGTCGGCAAAAACAGAAGCACGGTTACAAATTCTCTCAGATTATTGAAATTGCCTGAACCGATTCAAAAAAGCATTGCCGAAGGGAAAATTACAGCAGGACATGCGCGCGCGTTAATTAATTTGGAATCGGACGATTTGAAATTGGAATTACACGATCAAATTATTAAGAAAAATCTTTCCGTAAGACAAGTGGAAAAAATTGTCCGGGATTTGAACTCGAAAGGGAAGCGGAAGAAGGTTGCTCCGAAGAAACCCGAGGAGCAAGACAAACGGGAGGAAATTGCACGCGAAGATGTGGAAGCAAAATTGCGCGAGATTTTTGCCACCAAAGTTCAGTGCAAACAAAAGAAAGACGGCTCAGGAGCAATAGTAATTGAGTTTTATTCCGAAGATGAATTGGAAAGATTGTTCGATTTAATCTCCTCTATTAAACCTTATTGATTTTGAAATGCCAAGACGCATAACTTATTTTATTTTAATATTTTATTTTATTTTATTAAATGTTTCACGCGCCCAAATTTCCGATTCTTTAATTACGTCGGGGCAACTCGCAAAACTTGAATACAAACAAACCAAATCGCCAACGGGAGCAATGCTCCGCAGTTTGCTAATTCCCGGTTGGGGACAATTTTATAATGAATCGTATTGGAAAATTCCAGTCGTTTGGGGAGCATTGGGAGCGTTCGCTTACGCTTGGAAATGGAATAACGATAAAGTGAATTTTTACGATAACAAATATCACTCGGAGCATAACACCGCGTATTATGAAATCAGAGAGTTTTACAGAAATCAACGAGATTTGAACACGGTATTTTTCATTTTAGTTTACATTTTAAA
>WGAL01000139.1 GCA_015494845.1 Melioribacteraceae bacterium | reverse complement strand
CCTTAAAGGTCTTAACGTAATTCAAAACATTCAAAACCCATACTCCACCGAAACGGAATAATACCGGCTGCGTGCTTTGTCATATTCGCGGTTCTCGAAATTAAAAATTAAGTTTAATTTTTTAACTGGCGTGATTGTCAAATAAAAAACTTCCGCTTCCTTTTCGATAAACGGCATATCGTAGTAAATTATTAAATCGGAATCGTAATAAAATTTTCTTTCGCCGAGCAACCGTTTGAAAGAGAGCGACAAAAAATTCACCGGACGCCAATTCAAGCTGAAATTGTAGGTGTAAAATTTTTCGCTATTCTTTTCGTCGTAAGTAATTCCGCCTTCAACATCCGCGAAAAATTGCAACGACGGTCGCCAGGTTATTTGCGCCAAAGCAAAAACAAATTTATTCTTTTCGCCGGTGCGGAAATTTTGTAGAATGTAATTCCCTTTCAGCGTGTAAAAAAACAAGCGACGGTAATAAGTCGCCGAGAGCGAAAAAATATTATTCGATGACGGCAATTTCTCGGCAACAATTTCATCTTTAATTAATGAATAATTTGAATGCGCGTAGGAAGCGGAAAAATACCAAGGGAAAAAATTCAGCGTGGAAGTAATTCCGGTTAAGTAGCTTTTCAGATTTTCGTTTTTCGCTAAACCATATTTTCTGTATATCGCGGAAAATGAATGTAACCCGGAAGTCGTGTAATTCGCCCACACAAACGCTTGATTCGTACTTTGCTCCGGCGCGTATTGAAAATGATTTTCACCACGCACGTAACCGCTTGCTACCGCAAAAGAACTGTGCCTAAGCGTTTGCGAAAACGAAACTACGCTTAACAGAAAAAAGATGAAAAAGAAACTTTTTTTTGAAAACATTATTTCGTTTCCAAATATCCTTTCATTGCGCTTGAATCGTTCGGCGCGACAATCAACGCGTTTTCAAAATACTTGTGCGCCTTTTTATCGCCGCCTTGGTAATAATTCGCCCAACCCAAATATAAATTGACGCCGTACGCGCTCGGATATTCATCATACGCTTTTTCGAAAAACACAATCGCGTTCAAGTAATCGCCTTGATTAAAAAATATCAATCCCAAGTTGTAATTTGCCGTGTAATTATTCGGGTCTTTCTTCAGAATTTCTCTGTAAACTTCTTTCAACTTGTCGTAATTGCCAAGATTGGAATACGGATAAGTCAAACCGAAAAGCGCTTCAAGATTGTTATCGCCAATGCGCGCCGCGTTGTTGTAGTATTTTATCGAATTCTGGTAATCGCCTTTCAAATTGTAGAGCCAGCCGAGGCGGTAATTGTAAAGATAATCCGACTTTTCATCGTTCGAAAGCGCATCTTTTAAAACTTTAATCGCTTCGTCATAATCGCCTATTTTTTCGGCGGCAATCGATTTGTAAAAAGCATCGACGCGCGACGAAACTTGCGCGTTGGCTTTGAATCCAAATACAAACAAAAGCAACACTGATATTAATAACGCTAACTTTTTCATTTATCTATCTCCTTTTTTTATTGCCTTAAATTTACCGTTTACGCCCTCGTGTTCGATTCCCTTAATCTCCCCTTCGTTAGAAATAACAATCTTTCCGTTGCCGGTTCTATGAAAATATGAAAATATGCCCGAACCGGAAATTTCGAGTTCCGAAATAAGTTCAAACTCTTCATTGTTCTCGCGCTTGAACCAATGAAATCTGCTTCCGGCTTTCATCATTTGTCCTCCAAGTAAAAACAACTCTGATAAATACCGCGTAAGTCCATCAAAAACCGAGCTTAAAGGATAAACGTCGTTCCAAACCAATTTTTGCGAATAGCCGAGCGGAACTTTCGTAGCGTTAAGATAAAAATAGTGCAGCGCGCTTTTCTTTTTGCCGATGTAATTCATTGCGTAAAACATTTTTTCGTTTACGTAAATATTTAATCTGTCGCCGTTTTGGTTCTCAATGTAGGTGATATTCAAAATATCAACATTTACTTTCCACTTTTCGGTAAACTTCTTTTCGTTCAGTTCGCACTCAAAAACAAACTCGTCGCCAAGCTTAAACGTAAACGCATTTTTAATTGTTTTGTGCGTATCGATATTTCTTACCGTTTCGTCTTTTCGCGGATAATCGAACACGTGCAGTTCTTCGCCGCCTGCTTTCTCGCTCAAGTATTGCGCAAAAGGAAACTTGTAAGTTTTATCACCTAATTTATCGGTAAGCTGAAATTGAAAATGCAAGTGCGGACGAGGCGAACGCCCGCTGTTTCCGCATCGTCCAATTATTTGTCCTTTACGAACTTTATCACCTTCTTTTACCGTAATCGATTTCCGTTTCAAATGCGAAATGTGCGAATACAAACCTTCGCCGTGGTCAATAATTACGGTGTTTCCCCAGTTTTGAGCCAAATTAACTTCGCCGACTTTGTTATCGGAAATTCCGTCCACAACCCGCACAATCTCGCCGTCCAAAGGCGATGCGACAGGCGTGTTAAAGCAATAGAAATCTTCCGGCTGACGCCCT
>WGAL01000138.1 GCA_015494845.1 Melioribacteraceae bacterium | reverse complement strand
ATTACAAGCAATCCGCGCTACAAAAAAACTCTCTTTTTCAAATATTCTTAATTTGAGGTAGCGACAACTCGTGAGTTGCCTCTACAAGAATTTTCAAAAATTTTTTGAGATGCACGCCTTCTTTATTTCCCTTGCTTCATTGCGCCGGTTTTTGCGCTGTCTTTTGGAGTGATTAAAGAATCCGGTTTTACGGAAAGAGAATCTTTTATGTTTGTTCGCGTTGAGTCTTTCTTTTCGGTTAACAGTTTAGACGCTTTTTCTTCGGTTTGCGCTTTAACTAACGCCGCGAGCGAATCTTCCCTTGCCTTTTCGGCTTCGACAATTCGTTTTTGCTCCGCTTCGTAAAATTTTACTTTTTGATTTACGGCGCGAGCGTATTCCGTTGTTTTGTAATTTTCGGTTAATTGTTTGTAGTAGAAAATAGCGGAATCGGGAATGTCGTAAACGTTTTCGAAAATCCAGCCGAGCGTGTAAATCGCTTTCGGAGCAAATTGCGATTCGGGAAATTCCGGAGGAATGCGCCGCAAAACAGTCATACAAGAATCGTAATTTTCTTCGTCCAAATATTTTTCCGCTTTGAGGTAAACTTTTTCCGCCGGGTCGTTTTTTGCCTCGTGTTTTACCAAACCTAGTTTCATTGCCGCCGCTTCGGCAAATTGACTGAACGGATAATCTTCGTAAATAATTTTCAGCAAACTGTCGGCGCGGGCGGTATCGGCGACGGCGTAATAATACATCGCCAAATTGTAGTAGGCGTTAGCGTCGTATCGCGTAGTGTCAAAGTCGTTGATGATTTTTTCATAATAAATTTTCGCCGAATCCGGCACGTCGAGTTCCGAAAAGAAAAGATTCCCTTTTATCAAATAAGTTTCCGCGAGTTTGTTTTTTAACGAATCAGCGGGAAGTTTCGGGCGTTCGGGTTTTTTCTTTTTCTTGGCTTCTTCGCGCTCTTTTTTCTTCATTAAAGCGAGCCGTTCTTCTATCGTCAGATTTTGCAGAAGTTCGGGGTTTTCTTCGCTTTTCCGTTGTCCGCGTTGTCTTTCGGTAATTGCGTCCGTCGAGTCGGCTTTTTGAAGCGAATCGATTCTGTTTAACTCTTGTTCGTTCAACAGTTTGTATTCTTCGTATTCGATAGAATCGCGAATAAACGCCGCGGAATCGGTTGCGTACAAATATTGCTTTGAGAAATTTCTTTGATTTTTGCTCGCGCGGAAGTAACTGTCGAGCGTTTTTATTCTTTTCTTCGTTTCGTTTTTAATTTCCTTGTCGGCGTTCGATTTTCGCACGGCGCCGTAATAAACGTATGCGCTGTCGTAGTTATGGTAAATTCTATCCATAATGTTGCCGAGCATAAATTTCGCCTCGCCTCCGGCGGGTTGTTTTGCGTAAACCGAATCGACAAGGGAAAACTCGTAAAAGGCGTCGGAAAGATTCCCCATCTCGAAATAAAGCTTTCCGAGCTCGACTTCTATTTCGTCTTGGTAATCGTTAAATTTATCTTCGTCCTTTAACGAAAGCAAAAGTTTTTCGCTCTTTTCGTAATCGCCGAGTTCGCGTAGCATTTTTGCGTATTCGATTTTACTGCGGAATTCCGTCTCGAAATCCGGGTCGTAATCGATAACCGTAGCGAACCACTTCGCCGCTTTTTTGTAATTTTCTTGTTCCTTGTAAAGTTTCCCGATGTTGTAAGCGAGTTCCGCTTTAAGTTGTTCGTCTTCGGTAAGTTCGAAAAGTTTTTTTGCCTTTATAATCGCTTCGTCCTTTAAATCGCGGTAAATGAAAAAAGCGATTTCGGCAATGTAGGCTTTGTCGCGAAGTTCGTATTCTTCGGCTTTGTCCGCTTTTTCTTCAACGAGCCGCAACCTTTTCAAGCCGGTTTCAAATTTGCGCAATTGCAATTCGGTTTTTCCGAGCCAATATAGATTTTCAAGATAAAAGTCGGAATTTTTCTTCGCCAAAAGTTCTTTGAATTTCCGTTCCGCTTTCGGGAAATCGCCTTGCAGATAAAAAACTTTTCCCAACATCAAAAGGGATTCGTCAACGTACTTGGATTTAGGATGATGCTGTAAAATGTCGGAAAGATTTTTGATTACGACTTTAAACGGTTTTTTCGCGCCGGAAGGAATTTTGTCTTGTTTGAATTTAAACTTATCCGGTTTGGATTTGCGGATAATTTCCATTCCTTCGTCGAACGCTTTTTCGGCGTTGTAAAAAGTGTTGAAGTAAGTGATAAAATTATCCCACGCGCTGCAAGCGGTCAAAAGCGCAAGAATAAAAATTGCGCCGTAAGATTTTGCCTTTTCGAAGAAGGTCATAACGCGGCTTCGCCGGATTCTTCGGTTCTTATTCTTATTGCGTCTTCGATTGTGGAAACGAAAATTTTGCCGTCGCCGATATCGCCGGTTTTCGCGATTTGAATAATCGTATCGATTACAAGGTCGGCTTTATCGTCGGGAACGACAATTTCGATTTTCATTTTCGGAATAAATTCAATTTGATATTCGTTTCCGCGATAAGTTTCCGTATGCCCTTTTTGTCTGCCGTAGCCGCGAATTTCGGTTACGGTCATTCCGCGAATTCCTTCTTCGAGCAAAGCGTCTTTTACGTCGTCAAGTTTGAACGGACGAATTATCGCTTCGATTTTTTTCATATCGTTCTCTTATGCGTTTTTTCCGTGACAATGTTTGTATTTCTTTCCGCTTCCGCACCAGCAAGGGTCGTTGCGTCCGATT
>WGAL01000137.1 GCA_015494845.1 Melioribacteraceae bacterium | reverse complement strand
ATTTGAATAGCGATTTTTCGAAATCGGAATTGTGGTAGAACAGCAATAGAACAACCGAGACGGCCGCGGTTATTCCCGAAAACAAGGCAAAACGTTTTTTGCTCGAAAACGGATAAGCGCAAAGGAAGAACGCGGCGATGATGAAAGCAATTTTAAATATCAACGAGGATTGCGGCGAAGGCGAAATCGCGTGGAAAATTATTGCCACAAAAAGAAAGAATACAAACGCCGCGATTTTTTTACCGGTTCTTTTTAACGCGAAAAGAATTAAAAGCATTTCCAAAACGAGAAAAGCGAGCGCAATTAGAAAGACGCTTAACAGGTAAAAGAGCGAAAGCGGATTGAGAATGTCGAAAGATTTTGTGAGCAAATTTAAGTCGGAATCAAAAATCAAACTGCGGACGGTTGCGCCGAAAGCCCGCAAAATAAAGGGGAAGAGAATTACGCCGAGCGCGGAAAGCAAGTATGTCGCTTTGTCGCCGGTTCGGAAATTATTTTTGTTAATTAAAACGATTAACGCCGCGGCGAGCAAATAGAAAATCAACGCGACGGAAAGAAAAAGCGCAAGCGGCGATGCGAAAAGTCCCAAACCGAATGCGGATGAGAAATATTGCGGATTTGCAACTTCCCAACCGGCGTTGCGGTAATCGTTAAACAACAAAAAAGGCGCGGCGCGGTATAATGCAACGCCTAAAAGAATGTAAGCGAGTTTGTTTTTATTCTTTCGAACCGAAAAAGCGAAAAAGGGGAACGAGAGAAAAAGCGAAAACAACGAAAATAAATAAAAAGCCGAATTTGTCTTGCCTGAATTTTTTCTAGAAACGTAGCCGATAATTTTGCCGTTTAATTTCAGCGGGAAAGCGTCTTGCGCTCCGCGTTTGCCGTCGAGCAGTTGAAAATTTGCTTCGGCGATTTTTTCAACAAAATCTTTCTTTTCTTCGTAATCGTTGTGAAGCGAAAAATATTTTTTGACGACGAAAGAAGTTTTAAGATAGAATTGTTCGCGCGAAACGGTAAATTTTTTCACTACGGAAATTATTTCAAAAAGGTTGTCGCGTTCAAGATACGGCGCGTTTAACGGAACGTCTTTCACCGGCATCGCTTCGTTGATTTTGCGGAACGCCTTGTTCCACGCGATTAAACCGGCGGTTGAATCGTAAACCGAAACAAAATATTTGTCGCCGGAATTGTTCAGTTTTTCGAAGAAAGCCAAATCGGCGGAAAGCGAATTTAATTTTAATTTGCTTAAAATATTTTTCTGCGCCTCGGCGTAATTTTCAAGCGCGGTAAGTTCTTCGTTAAAAATTCCTTTTAATTTTGCGTAGGAAGTCTCGTTGCCGTAAGTTAAAACGTTCGGCAAAAAATAAAACAAAACCGAAACAAGCAATAAAATCAAGGCGATGACAGTTGCGGTATTTTCTTTTCTTAATTTCACTTGATTGTCATTTGAGTTATTTGCCAATTATCGCCGGATTTTTTCAGGGCGATAAAAACGTCTCTCGAAATCCGCTTAATGTTTTCCGAATAATAAAATTTTGCGCGAATGTAACCCAAGCCGTTTTTTCGCGATTTTGTTTTTATTCTGAAAAACGGAAGCGCGTGTTTTTTCAAAAAGCCGTTTAATATTTTCACGCATTGCGAAGGCGAAAAATATCCTTCCGCCGATTGCCCGATTTCGAGATAAACTTTACCGCTTAAAAAATTTTCGATGTCGCTCGCTTTGTTTTCTGAAAACGCGGATTCAACTTCGTTGGCAATTTTATCGAAAGCGGTTTGAGAAAAAAGATAAACAAACAACAATATGGTTGCGGTTTTTGTCATTTCACAAAAACGGATTGTATTCGCGTTCGTAGCCGATTGTGGTTTGCTCGCCGTGACCGGCAAGAACAATCGTATCTTCCGGCAATGCAAACAACTTAGAATAAATTGATTCGATTAGCAAATCGTAATCACCTTCCCACAAATCCGTCCGTCCGATGCTTTCGCGGAAAAGAACGTCGCCGGTAAAACAAAGCGAATCTTGTTCGCAGTAAAGGCAATACTCCGCGGGCGTGTGCCCTGGCGTAAAAAGCGGTTCTAAAACCGTTTCGCCTAATTTTATTTTATCGATATTCTCAAAGTAAACGTCCGCTTCCGGCGTTTCTTCCAAGCGCACGCCGAATTTTTCTGCCTCTTCGTACATAATCGGAAGCAAAAATTCGTCGCCTTGCGGATAAATAAGTTTCGCGCCGAATTCTTTCTTCAGAAAATTATTTCCGAAAATGTGGTCGATATGCAAATGCGTGTTAATTATCAATTGGAGATTGAGATTTAATTTTTCGATTTCTTTCAGAAGAAAATCGCGCTCGCCGTCGTTCGAGCAACCCGGGTCGATTACCGCGGCGTAGCCGGTCTGATTGTCGTAAATCAAATAAGTGTTTACTTGAAACGGACTGAAAATATATTTGCGGTAAGCAAGCATTACTTGAAATTCTTTCTCAATCTTTTCTCGATTTTTGAAGCAAACGATTTGTAATTGTCTTTCATTTCTTCCAAAGAATCGCCGCCGAATTTCTCGACGAAAAGTTCCGCAAGCGCCCAAGCAAGCATCGCTTCGGCAACCACTCCGCAAGCGGGAACGGCGACGGTGTCGCTTCGCTCTCTTCTTGCGTCAATTTCTTCGAGCGTTTTCAAGTCCAATGATTTCAGCGGTTTCATCAAGGTTGCAATCGGTTTCATCGCGACGCGAATTACAATCGGCAATCCGGTTGTAATTCCGCCTTCCGTTCCGCCGGCAAAATTTGTTTTCCGGTGAAATTTACCGTCGCGTAAAATTATTTCGTCGTGGAACTCGGAACCGGGTTTTTTCGTGGCGTCAAATCCGAGGCCGAACTCCAAACCTTTAACGGCGTTAATCGAAAGCAAGTTTTTTGCGATTGCCGTATTTGCGCGTCTGTCGTAATGAACGAAACTTCCGAGTCCCAACGGAACGCCGGTTGCGATTACGACGCACGTTCCGCCGAGCGAATCGCCGCTTTTTTTCGCCATATCGATTTTATTGATTATTCTTTTTTCGTGCGATTTCGAGAGAACGCGAACCGCGCTGTTTTCGGCGCGTTCAATCAATTCGTATAATTTCGCCTCGTTAAAATCGGCGTCGGATAAAATCTTTTCGTAAATGTTTTCTTTCGGGAAAACGTTTCCGACGCTTTCGGTAAATCCGCCGATTTTAATTCCGAATTCTTCGAGCAAGCGTTTTGCGACAGCGCCGACCGCGACGCGCGCCGCGGTTTCCCTCGCGCTCGAGCGTTCTATTGAATTGCGAATGTCGTCGTAATTGTATTTGGAAACGCCTGTTAAATCGGCGTGTCCGGGACGCGGCACGGAAACCCGCTCAATGTTTTTTGGGCGTTTGCCGTCGCTCGCCATTTTTGTTTGCCAGTTTTCCCAATCGCGATTGCGGATAAGCAATGAAATCGGCGTTCCGAGAGTTTTGGAAAAGCGAACACCCGATAAAATTTCGGCTTCGTCGCTTTCGATTTTCATTCTTCCGCCTCTGCCGTAACCCGCTTGGCGGCGTTTCAATTCTTTGTTAATAAATTCCGGACTTAACGGCAAGTTCGAGGGAAATCCTTCTATTATTGCGGTTAACGCTTTGCCGTGCGATTCGCCTGCGGTTAGAAATCTTATCATTTTTTACTCGTCGTAATGTTCAATTTTTCGCGCTGATGTGAAACTGTCCAAATCGTAATTGATTTTCGTATCCGGCATTCTCAATCGACGAATTTTCACGCCCGATGCAGCAAAAAATTCTTCGGCTTTCGTATCGTGATAATCCGAAAACACAACTACTTCCTTAACTCCCGCGGCGATCAACGCTTTTGTGCAGTTTGTGCAAGGCATGTTCGTAACGTAGCAAGTTGCGCCTTCAGTGCTAATTCCGTGAATTGCGCATTGAATTATCGCATTCATTTCCGCGTGGATTGTTCTAATGCAATGCCCGTCCTCAATCATACAACCTACATCGTAACAGTGTGGTTGCCCCGGCAAAGAACCATTGTAACCGGTAGCGAGAATTCTTTTATCTTTAACCAGAACCGCGCCGACATGCATTCTCGGACAAGTGGCGCGTTCGGAAACAAGCATTGCCATTTTCAAAAAGTATTCGTCCCAAGAAGGGCGCACATATTTTTTCTCTTTTTCTTGCGACATTTTTCCTCCACGTTTTTCAAACAAAAATAATAAAATTAACAAAACTTTGCGGAAGTTAAT
>WGAL01000136.1 GCA_015494845.1 Melioribacteraceae bacterium | reverse complement strand
GCTAAATCCTTATGTTAAGATAAATTCAGTCGAGCCGAAAGGCGCAGTTTACAATCCTGAACTGCCTGGCACAATTACCAAAGATTCCGATGTTGTTAAAATATTCAAATCATTCGGCTGGAATTGGGGCGGAGATTGGACGCGCGGCAAAGACTACCAACACTTTGAAAAACCTCACACTTTATAGATAATCTCAAACGACTTTATTTCGCTGATATAATAACCAAGCCTTCTTTCGGCGGATTGCCGGTAAAAGTGTTTCCTGCTTCGTTCTGAAATTCGATTAACGTGTAATTTAATTTTGTCGAACCGGACGTTAGTGCGCGGAATTTCAATCTTAACAAACTCCCAGAACCGGTTATGCTAATACGCGGCAATGTGTAAATTGTGGCAAGCAAAGCGGTATTTATTTCAATTTTACCGAGAGTATTCACTTCTTCGATAACGCTTGAATCGCTAAAATTCGGAACCGTTATTAATTCGAAATTTTCCCGTTCCGGAAAATCGCCCTTTTCAACCCCGAGAAATTGTAAATAATCGGGATCAAAAGCAATTACCATATGAACCGCCGTTAAGCTATCAACATCCTCCAACCATGTATCAATATACGTAGTATCGCCAACCGACATCTCCGTTTCCGTTTTGAAAAAAGACATTGTCGGCCCGCGAAAAGCGTCAATTGTAAAAACTCTTGTTACCGGGCCTTCTTCTTGTCCTTGACTTCGCGCCATAACTTCGAAACGGTATTTGCTCTCGTCAAGATTGTCAAAAGTTGCATCCGTAGTTTTAGAATATTGCGACCAATCATAATAGACCGTTGGGAAATTGTCTTCGTCCAAAGTTAGCAAGCGGTATTTAAACTCTATACTGTTATCGCTTCCTATCCAACTGAAACTAACGTAATTAACATTCAGGATTTCCCCGTTTTCAGGACCGTTGGTAATTTCAACAAACGGAGGAGGATTATCCACCACGTGAGACGAATTACATCCTTGAAGTAGAAATGAAGCCAAAATAAATAAATATGCGAGAAAATTAAATAATTTTCCGTTCATCATTAAAACCTTATTTTAGAATAATCATTTTCTTTGTTTTTACAAACTTACCGGCTACAATTCTGTAAAAATACACACCGCTGGAAAGCGTTCCGCCTTTGCCGTTAATATCGAATGAAACTTTATACGAACCTGGTTTTTGAATTTCATTAACCAACGTCGCCATCTCCCTTCCTAAAATATCGTAAACTTTAAGCGTAACTTTGGTTTTCACCGGAACGTCGTAAAGTATTGTTGTTCTCGGATTAAACGGGTTGGGATAATTTTGATACAACGTAAATTTATTCGGGATTTCTTTGAGCGTGTAAACAATGTTTTTATTGAACGCAGGTTTAAATTGCTTATCGTAACCGATATAAGAAACCGTAAGTGAATCCACATGCTTAAGGGCGTCAAAATTGCAATTTATAACGGATTCAAGAGATTGCTCGCCAGTAATTTTGCCTGAAAGATTTGCGTAATCGATAACAACAAATCCTTTTGAACTGTCCGCGTACGAAAGTATTAAGTTGTCAGTTGTGTTTTGCATTGCCTTGATGTTTACGGAATCAATATCAAAAACGTCTGGGTCGTATTTTATCGTTACTGAAAGCGCCGTTAAATCTTCCGAATCGTTTTCAATCGGGAATGTAAACTTATTTTCGCCTTTGCGAAATTCAATCGTTTTACTTTCCTCGTCAAATACGTTTTCTTTCGGTAAACCTCTGAATTCCGCATAATAATTCCACATTTTTTGGAAAACAACCAAATCGTTCAATTCCAATTTATTATCCGGCACAACTTGAATAATCGGAATATTGCCTAAATACGGCGACAAATCCGCGCCTGCGGACGAATCGGTATTGCTCCATGCATAAACGTACGCACTTACGTCTGCGCCGTCTATTTTACCGTCGTTATTGAAATCCGCTGTGGCAAGAGTTTTGAAACTAAGCGAGTAATCGGAATAATTGCCAAAACTATCGGTCGGACGCACTTTGATTTGGTAAGTTGTAGATGTTTTTAAGTCGTCCATCAAAACCTGAGAACCATACGAACTGAAATCAGGAATTGTGTCGAAAGAAGAGGTTTCAGAGACAAAAATTTCATAATTAATTGGCTTACTCGAATCAATTGCGAATTCCCATTGAGCCAGAGCCTTGTCCCAGCCCAAGGAAAACGGCTGTTGATTTATGGTAAACTTATTTATGTCGAACCTTGGAGCCATATTGTCAACGAAAATCGAGTCAACGTCGAGCGTGTACGTAACGCCGTAGTGAGAACTGAATTCAACCTGGAAATTCACATATCCTTCAAAGTCATCTAATTGTCCTGTTGAATTCCAGTACAAAGTATCGGAAGCAGGACCGACAATATGCGTATAATCTCCCACAACATACTGGTTTCCGTTAATGTAAGCTCCGTTGTTTATACTGAATTTAAAATCGGTTAATTGGATAATTTCACCGGAAGTCGTAAGATTATATAAAAATTTCACCGTTTTCGTTTGCCTACTGGCTATTGCGTCAAACGAAGGATACGAACCTATCATAAATGTTGTATCGCTCTCGTCGGTGATGTTGATTGCGTCTGCGTCAATTAAACGTAACTTGGCGGTCGCTGTTGGAATGTTAGGCACTGTCCAAGAGTATTGACCGCCAGATGCGCTTGCTACGCCAATATTAATCGGGAAAGTTAAACCCCCATCAGTAGAAAGTTGAATTCTAACGCTATCTACTTGGGCGCTCTCCCAACGAATTGTTTCCTGCGTATTTACATTAAACGGTGTAAAATCATTTGGTCGTGTAAGTCTTAATGAGGCAATCGCAAATGTTGTGTCGCTTTCATCGTAAATATTGGAATGATCAAAGTCTTTTATTCTTATTTTTGCATTATTAGTGGGGAATTCAGGAACGTTCCAAATATACGATGTAGAATCTCCTGACAACGATGTTATGAAATTCCAATTCAGACCATCATCTACGGAATATTCTAGTGTTATATTATCTATATAAGCACTGTTCCATTTGATTGTATAAGATTTACCGCTTTGCAACTTTTGATTAGTGCCGCCGTTTGGCTGAATCAAATTAATGGTTGCAATAATAAAAGTTGAATCGCTTATATCGTAAATGTTATGATGTTCCGCGTCTTCAACTTTTAAGCGAGCCGCCGGAGTCGGTTCGGTTTGAATTAACCAATGATAAGTTAAATCTGAAGCGCTTATGTTGTTGGCTATCGGCGTCCAAATTTCGCTTCCGGCGGTTAATTCGACATAAAGATTAACATAATTAACCGTATTTGCGCTAATGCCCCATTCAACGTCGTAAGAAGTTCCGAGTTGTTGCCCTTCCCCGCCGTTCGGTCGCTTCATTTTGATGTAACTAACCGTGAATTTTGAATCGCTCGTATCCGAGATATTCGGATATTCAACATCGTAAATTCTTAATCGGTAATTATTTGAAGCCAAATTTTCGTCATCCGCTATGTTCCATGTAAAATGTCCCGAATCCGCCGAAATGGGATTCGGCGTTATTTTTTGCCAATTTAACGAATCGCTTGTAAATTCAATATTTACGTAACCAGCCGATTTTGCTTCCCAAGTAATTTCGTAACCTCTACCGGTTTGGTAATAGTTCCCGCCGTTGAAAGTTGACAATTTAATTTTGGAAATTGCAAACGGCGCGTTATTTGTATCCGTTAAACTTGTGTTTTCCGTAGAACGAATCATAATATAACATGTATCGGACGGCTCGTCAGGAATTTGCCAAACATAACTTCCGGCGTTTGCAGGGTAATTAGAGACTATCGGTTTCCAAACATTTTCCGAAGTCCTGTAAAGCAAATCTATATTTTCAACATTTTGAGTTTGTGACCAAGTTATTATTTTATTTGTGCCGGTTAAAACTTTTTCACGCGTATTAAATACAGTAAGTTCTATTCCGCCAAGCGAGAAGTAATTATCCGAAGTATCGGCGAGCGACGAATTGGAGTAATCGGAAATTTTGACCAAAGTCGAATCGGAATAAATTCCTGACGGAATCGACCAAGTATATGATGAATCGGAAGAACGAACGGCTGAAGCTATTCGAGTCCAATTTGCTCCTTTATCGGATGAATAATCGATATTTAATGATGGAATAATTTCAGGACTTACATCCCATTTTATTTTAACGTCCGCACCGGATTGCAAGAACTCGCCGCCATTCGGGTAAGTTACGTTTAATATTCCGATTGTAAATTTCGCGCTGGTGTTGTTAATATAATTTTGCGCCTCAGCATCGGTAATATGTATTATTGCATTGTTGGTTGAAACTGAAGGAACTAACCAATTATAATTTGAATCGATGGCGTTAATATTCGAAGCAATTAAAGTTAACGTCGAATCGGAAATTATTCCGTTAGACGAATAATAAATGTTTACGTATCTCACCGAAGAAGTCGCTTCCCAAGAAATATTTGCAATTTTACCGGAAATTAAAATATCGTTTAATACAGGTTTTTTAACTATTATATTTCCAATGGAAAATGCCGTTGAATTTTCCGCAAATGTTGTCGTATCGCTGACTGAAAGCAGTCTAATTTTCGCCTCGGTTGTACTCAAATCGGAAGGTATATTCCAAGTCCACGACGAATCTTCCGCCATTACCGAAGAAACAAGCGTTTGCCAATTTTGTCCGTTATCGGATGAAAAATCGATTCTGATATTTGAGATATATTGCGAACTCCAAGAAATTTCCAACTCAGAACCGGCCTGATACTTCCCGCCGTCAACAGGATTAAGCAATGTAATTTTAGGCAAATAGATTGTAAAACCTCCGCTTGTGCTAGTTATGCTTTGATGTGTCGTTTCATAACAACGAACGAAAGCTTTGTCGGAGTAGTAATTTTCAGGAATATTCCAAGTCAAAGAATCTTGATTAGCAGGAACATTTGAACTTAATTCGTGCCAAACTCTTCCGCTGTCCAATGAATATTCGAAATTTAGCGAAGAAATACCAGAACCGTATTGCCATTTTACAACTTGACTTGAACCTGATAACCAATGGGCATTTTCTTCCGGCGATGTAATTTTCAAAATTGTGCTGTAAAAATATCCGGATGTATCAGTAATGACATAATTAGATGTTGCATCGCTAATTATTATTCTTAACGAGTCAGACTGAACTCCAGCAGGAATGTCAATGTATCGGGATGAAATATTTGCCGAATCGGAAACAGAAGAGAGTAAAGTGGAATTTGCTCCTTCAACCAAATCAATTTTCACTACTTTAATGATATTTCCGTTTGTCCAAGCAACAGGAACTTTTGATTCGGCAGCGTAAACATCTCCTGAAGAAGGTTTCGACAACGCAATCCAACTTACTTGAAATGCTTCGGAAACGGCTTGAACGGAATCTCCTGAAACATCTTGTATCTTTATATAAGCATTGGCAGAATTAAGCAGATTTGGAATTGACCACGTATATTGTCCAAGCGTTGCATCAAGATTATTAGCTCCATTAATGCTTGTCCAATCGGTTTCGTTCAAACTGTAAGAAAGTTTAACGTTCGTAATCTCAGTAGAAGCCGACCAAGTAATTTGATATGTCCCGCCTGCTTGTAAAAGTTCATTCTGCGTAGGCGCCGTTAATTGCAAATCAACAATTACAAAATTATCGTTACTTTCATCTGCAATAACAGAATTGTCGGCATCGTAAATTCTTATTAAACATTGCGATGAATGAACATTTTGCGGAACTTGCCAATCATAATTTTTCAATGAATCAGGATAAGAATGAACAATTGAAGTCCACGTAGCTCCGTTATCAATTGAATAATCAATATTGACATTATTTACTAAAAAACTGCTCCAACGAACGGAATAAGTTTTTCCGGCTTGCAATCTTTCATTTCCATTCGGGTAAATTACGGATACCTCAGCTCTTGAAATTGTGAAATATCCTGAAACCGAATTTACATTCGCGTTCGATTTATCGGCAATTCTTACCAAAACCGAATCTTCCATAACATAAGGAATTGTCCAAGAATAACTTTGCGCGGATGCTTCAATACTTGAAATTATTGCGTTCCAAGTTGTCCCTTTATCGGTTGAATATTCAATAGCAACAGAATCTATTCCACAAGCGTTCCATTCTATATTATGAGTGGTAAGCGCTTGCCAATTCTCCCCGCCTGCAGGTGAATTTATCTGTAATTGCTTAATTGTTATTGGAACCGAAATTGTATCGCGAACCGACGAATATAAATTATCGCTTATGCGAATGTAAACCGAATCGGAGCAAATTGATTGATTCAATACCCAATTGTATGTTTGGTTATCTGTTGAATAAGGCGTGGAATTTATTTGTTGCCAATTATTCAAGTCAGTAGAATAATCAAATTGGACCGACGTAATATTTGAACTGTTATCATAAGTAATTGCGACAGTATCGCCGCTTTGGTACGTTCCGCCAAGCAACGGAGAAGTTAATTTTAATAAACCGATTGAGAAATAACTGCTCGAATCTGCAACGGCAAGATTACTCTCCGCATCGCTAATTCTGATTAAAACAGAATCGCCTGGAATGTTATTAACGTTCCACGCATACTGTCCATTAGAAGCGCTTACAGTTGCTATCGGCAACCACGTTCCGTCTGGCGACGGCAAAAATTCAATATTTACGTTATTTACATTTTCGCTTGCCGACCACTGAATTACTTTTGGTTTGGAAACGTTAAATCTATCATATGCAACCGGATAAAGCACGGAAATTTTTCTTACGTAAATATTACTTCCAGAGCTGTCCTTTAACATTGGCGCGCCTGTGCCTGAGATTTTTATCCTTAAACTGTCGGTTACCACATCTGAGGGAACCGTAAAATTATACGAATTACTGTCGGCAGGATAGCCGCTTACAATTTCCGTCCAGTTAGCACCGGCATTTGTAGAATAGGAAATGTCAATGAAGCTGATATTATCGGTGTTGTTCCAACGTATCGAATATGCTTTGCCGCTTTGCCAATATTCGCCTCCAATCGGATAAAGCAGTTGGAGAGACGCGGTTGAAATCGCAATTCCTTTAACAGTATCGTCCACATTTGGATAATCAATGTCTGAGACGGCGATAACTACGTTATCGGAAGATAATGTTGACGGAATATTCCAGTAATACAAACCTTGATTTGCATCTGTTGAATCAATAATCGTATTCCACGTCGTTTCGTTATCTGCGGAATAAGTTATTTTTACTTTTCTTATACTCGAAGAATTATTCCAAGATATCTCTTGTCTTGAACCGGCTATCCAAGAAGTATTTGTATCCGGTTTTGTAATTGAAATATCGGCAATCGTGAGATTAAAATCGGTCGAATCGTATATTACTTGTGGAGCGTAAGCGTCTTCGGCTATTAAAATAACGCTGTCGGAACTAACGGAAGGAATAGTCCAATTATACTGTGCCGAACTTGCGTTTAATTGTTGAGCAATTGGAATTCTCGGATTATTTCCTATTTTATAATATAAATTAATTTTATCAATATTCGAGGAATTGCTCCAACCAATTGTTTGAATATCTCCGCTTTGCCATCTTGTTGCGCTTAACGGATTTGTAATCGTAACCGAAGCAATTCTAAAATATCCGTCGCTTTCATCGGCGTTGTTCGAATTACTTACATCCACTACTCTTAATTTCAGGTTGTCCGAATAGACGCTCGGAATAGTCCAAGAATATTGTCCCGCAGAGGCGGAAACAGATGTAACAATATTTGTCCAACCTGAGGAAGGCGTGTAAAAATCCAATTTTACGTTGGAAATATTATCGCCGGCTTGCCACTGAATAGTATGAGTTTGCCCTGGCGCGAACGTTTCCCCGCCGTTAGGCGAAAGTAATTTTAGTTCTGTTATTACAAAAACATTATCGCTTATATCAAAAATGTCATTCTCAGATCCAGAAGAGGTGATTTTAACAAGTCCGTTGCTTGTGGTCAGGTTATCCGGGATACTCCAACTATAAACAGTTGTATCAATATTCGATGCTATTGAATTCCAGGTAGCGCCGTTATCCGATGAATAGTAAAGATTAACATATTCAACCGATTGAGTTTTTGTCCATTGAATTGAGTAATTATTCCCTGCTTGAAGAATTTCTCCGCCGTTAGGTTGAATAATTGAAATTCTACCGATTGTAAACGGTATGTCATTTTGTGAATAAACGGTTGAATAGTTTGCGTCGGAAATTCTAATAATTCCTTGCGTTGTAGAATAATTAACAGGAACAGACCAAATAAAACTATCGGCGCTTGCCGAAACCGAACTCAAAAGCGTTTCCCAATTGCTTCCGTTATCGGAAGAAAATTCAATCTTAACATTTCCAACTTGTCCGGCGTTCCATTTAATTGTATTTGAAGTTCCTGAAATCCAGTATTCGTTACCTGAAGGAGCAAGAAGATTTAATTTTTCAATTACAAAAACAGAAGATGTTGCGGAAACGCCATTGTTTACATCGGAAATTCTTATTTGCGCCTGCGCGGACGAAGTATCGGGAATTGTCCAACTATAAGTTCCGAACGAAGCATTAACTCCTGTTACTATCGAATTCCAAGTAGAACCGTTATCGAGAGAATATTCTATTTTAATATTTTCGGAAGTGCTTCCCGCCGTCCAACGAATATCATAAGTTTTTGTTGCTTGAAGATGTTCGCCGCCGCTTGGGAATGTAATGCTTAATTTCGAAATTGAAAAAACGGCGTCGCTTGAATCTCGTATTGCGGTATTATCCAAATCGATTAATCTTACCAATGCGTTTTGCGTTATTAACGTATCGGGAACTGTCCAATTATAAGTTCCGGAAGCGGCGCTGACAGACGAGTCGATATAAATCCACGACGAGCCATTATCGGAACTTAACGAGAGCGAAATATTATTAACGTAATCGCTGTTCCAAGTTATGGAAACACTTTCTCCGCTACGCCATGATTCGCCGCCGTTCGGACTTGTAACAATTAATTTTTTAATCGTAAAAGAAGAACTTTCGGAAGAAATATTCGGATAATTCACGGAAGAAATTCTTATAACGGCTTGATTACTCGAAATACTGGATGGCGTTGCCCAAGTATAACTTCCCGCCGAAGCCGAAACTCCCGAAACAATATTCGACCAACTTCCGCCGTTATCGAGCGAGTACTGAATTTTTACCGTAGTTAAATACGGCGCAACCCACGTTATTTTGTTGTTATTGCCGCTTTGCCACTCCGTTGATGCAGTAATATTTTTAATGAAAATTTTACTGATTTTAAATAACGATGAAGAATCTGATATGTTAGAATAATCGTCGCTCACAATTTTAATTAATGCCGAATTTGTAGTATCGTTGGGCAACGTCCAAGAATAAGAACCGAGCGATGCGGTTATGTTAGACGCAACACTTGTCCAGTTCGCTCCTGAATCGGAACTGTAATAAATAGAGATGGTATTTAAACTGCTTCCTGCTTGCCAAGTAATATCGTGCGTTGAATTTGCTTCCCAAACCGAAGCGGATGTCGGGGAAGTTAAAGAAAGACTTACGATTGTAAATTCGTCAGAATTATCGGTGATTTCGGAATTAGCTATGGCGTCTGTTATTCTAAAAACTGCATTTGTCGTTGCGACGCTCGGAACGGTCAAAGTGTAAGACTGCAACGCGGCATTATAAGAACTTGCCAAAGTTTGCCAAGTTGTTCCGCCGTTTGAAGAAAATTCGATATTTACCGAAGTTACATTGCTTGAATTTGTCCAAGTCAAAGTTTTTTCCATTCCGGCATTCCAAACATCGTTAGAAGTCGGCGAAGTTATTTGGACTTTACCTATCCTAAACTTGTTTGAACTAATATCATAAATATTTGTATTTGAATTGTCAACTATTTTAACGAGAACGCTATCGCTTGAAATTGTACCGTTAATATCCCAATTCTGCAATTGATTACTCGCCGTAACGCCGCTTGCAATATTATTCCAGGTTGTTCCTCCGTCCAATGAATAATACAAATCAACGCTCGATACAACCGAAGAATTCCACGTAACGTTTTTAGAAGAACCTGCGAGCCAACTCTCACCGCCGTCAGGCGACGTTAAATTTAAATATTCTACTGTTGATGCTGCGTCGCTTATGTCATGAACCGTCAGGAAATTATTATCATAAATTCTTATCAAAAATCCTGTGGTCGCAATATTTGGGTCGTCAGGAATAGTATAATTATAAGAACCGCTTCCTGCCGAAACAGAACTTGAAATCGTATTCCAAGAAGTTCCGTTATCCGTGGAATATTGAATCGTTATTGTTCCCAAGTTGTAAGCCGTCCATTGAATAGAAAGATTTTTGCCGGCTTGTAAAATCTCGCCGCCATTAGGATAAGTAATTTCAATGTCAGCAATTGTGAACACGGAATTGCTTTCATCGTAAACCGAAGCATCGCTCGCGTCAGAAATTCTAACCAAAGCGTTTCCGGTAACAGTATTTGGAACAGTCCAAGCGTACTGTTGCGCCGATGCAGAAACATTTGTCGCAACGGAATTCCAATTTGTCCCGCCGTCTGTCGAGTATTCAATATCAACATTACTTACCGATGAAATATTATTCCACCTGATATATTTTACAGAATCAACTTGCCATTTTTCGCCGCCGTTCGGGGAAACCACGGACAAAGTTCCAATCGAGAAAGTTGAATTGCTTACGTCGTAAACATTCGAGCCGGTATTGTCCAAAATTCTAACCAATGCTTGACTTGTAGGAGTATTGGGCACAGTCCAAGCGTATTGCAAGTCGCTTACGGAAACGCCTGATGCAATGTCTGTCCAAGTACTGCCGTTATTCGTGGAATATTGAATGTTAACGCTTTCGGTGTTATTGTTCGAAACCCAAGCGATATTTGTGTTATCGTTAACTTCGTATGCTTCCCCGCCGTTAGGCGTAGTAATGTATAAAATATTAATTTCAAAATTTGCATCCGAAGTATCGCCGACTAGTGCCGAGGGATTATCGGCATCGAGAATTCTTACTAAAGCATTCTTTGTATATGTATTTGGAATAGTCCAGTCGTATGATTGCGACGAACCGGAAGTCGAATTTACAATCGTTGTCCAAGTAGTCCCGTTATCGGTTGAATATTCCAATTTAACGTTTTCAACTTCCGAACTGTTCCACGTAATTGTTTCGTTCCCATCAACAAGATAAAACTCGCCGCCGTTTGGAGAAGTAAGTTGCAGACGTTCAATTTCAAATGCGGCGTCGCTTTCGTCGTTAATATCGGCGTAGTCGGCGTCGGTAATTCTTATTACCGCATTTGAAGTAGGAATATTTCCTGGCCTCCAATAATATGAGCCGTTTGCGGCAACATTTGTTGCAACAGAAGTCCAGTTTGAGCCTCCATCTGTGGAAACTTCAATATTCACTCTTGTAATATTACTGCTATAATTATAAGTAATATCATATGTAGAGGTTGTTTGATAAACTTCGCCGCCGTTTGGCGAAGTTACGGTTATTGAGCCTATTCTGAATGTATTATCGCTTACATCGTAATTATTTGAGTTTGTCGATTCGCTTATTCTAATCAAGCCTTCATCGGTGTAATTGGTCGGTATCGTCCAATTGTAGCTTCCTAGCGACGCATTAACATCCGACGCTATTAAATTCCAACTTGTTCCGTTATCCAAAGAGTATTCAATGTTAATATTCGAAAAGGAAGTTGCCGACCACTGAATTTGTGTTGTGTTTCCAGGCATAAAGCCTTCGTTTCCGTTCGGAGAAGTTATTCTAATCTCTCCGATTGTAAAAGTCGCATCGGAAGTGTCGGAAATTGTATTTGTAACCGAATAACTTGCGCTTATAAGCGCTTGCGTTGTCGTTATGTTCGGAACCGTCCAAGAATAAGAGCCTAAAGAAGCCGCAACCGATGTGATGTAATTCCAAGTGGAACCGTTGTCGGAACTGTATCTTAAAACAATTCTTCCTACATTTGAACTTGCCGTCCAACTGATATCGTAATTGACGCCGCTTGCAATAATTTCCCCGCCGTTCGGGGAAACCACTTGTAACTCGGCGACTATAAAATATCCCTGATTAAAATTATAAAAGCTTGTGTTACTTTCCGACGTAATACGAATTCTCATTTGCGAAGAAGAAATTCCGCCAGGAATTACCCACGAATACGTTCCGAGGGAAGCGTCAATACCTGTGGCTATTGTGTTAAATGTCGTTCCTCCGTCGGAAGAATATTCAAGCATCACAGTCGAAATATTCGAGCTTGCCGTCCAATTAATTGTCGCCGTTTCGCCGTTTTTATAAATATATCCGTTTTGAGGAGAAGTAACTTCCAATGATGCGACGGTTATCGGATTACTGATATTGTTTTGACCAAGTTTACTATTATGTTCATAAATTCTAAACTTAACATTATTGCCTGAAACGGTAGGTGGAATATACCAATTATAGCTTCCGCTGGAAGCCGGATAAGCCGAAACTATCGTGTTCCAATTTGTTCCGTCGTCTGTCGTGTAATCTATGTCAATATTTTCAATTCCGTTGGTGTTAGTCCAACTAATGGTATGATAACTTCCTGCAAGCCAACTTTCGCCGCCGGCAGGCGAAGTTAAACTAATTGTTCCGATAATAAAATCATCGTCACTTTCATCTGAAATACTAGGATTATTCTCGGATGTAATTCGGATTCTTGCTTGATTTGTAGGATAGTTCCCTACGGTAACGTTATAAGAACCGGTAGTAACGTCAATTCCGCTGGCTATTTCGGTAGTGTAATTTATTCCGCCGTCCGTGGATAATTCCAATGTAATATTTCCGGTAATATTGGAATTCCAAGTAATTGTTTGAGAAGAACCGATTTCAAAACCTTCGTTCCCGTTCGGAGAAGTTATTTGTAAATTTAAAATTGAAAATTTACTTTCATTGATATCGTACACGTTTGTGTTTGAAGAACTTCTAATTCTAACATAAACCTGATCGGAAATAACATCCGGAACCGTCCAACTGTAACGTCCGGAACCGGCGTCGTAATTTGAAACTATGGTTTGCCAACTTCCGCCGTCGGTTTGATATTGAATGTCAACGTTTGGGATATACTCGCTGTTCCATGTGATATTTTGCGAAGAACCTGCAAGCCAACTTTCGCCGCCGGTCGGGGAAGTTAATGTAAGTTCCGCTACTGTGAAATCAGGAGTGTCAAAATAAATTTGTGAGTGTTGTTCGGAAGAAATTCTTAACCGAACTTGGTCGCTTGAAGTAATATCCGCATCCCATGTATAATTCCCATCGTTTGCATCTAATCCACCGGCAAGAAAATTCCAATTTTGTCCGCCGTCAGTTGAATATTGTAAGGAAATAGTTGAAATATCTGCACTTGCTTCCCACGTAATATTAGTCGCGACATTTTTTTGAAGAAACGAAGAGGCATTAGGCGAATTAATTTGCAATTTTGATAATGTAAAAACGTCGTCACTTACGTCGAATTGAGAAGAATTTGAAGAATTTGAGATTCTAATTAATCCTTCCGTTGTAGGATTCACAGTCGTCGAATCAATTGTCCAATCGTATTTTAACAAACTTGCCGCAACCCCTTGCTTAACCGAATGCCAAGAAACTCCGTTATCGGTGGAATATTCAATATCAACGTAACTGATTGATGAGGAATTCCATTGAATTGTTATTGTTCGTCCCAGTTGGAACAACTCACCCCCGTTCGGATACGTAACCGTAACGGATTGAGCGAATGTTGCTTGCGCCGTTAATAACCAAAAAATAAGAAGCGGAATAATTCTATTTAAACTTTTCATTTTTAACATATTAATTTTAATAGTTAATTCTTAAAATTGGCGAAAATAAAATGTATGAACCCTGACGATAATAAGGTAAATGTCCGCTAAAAGGAATGCCGACAAAATACTTAAATTCAAAACCAACCGTATTTGTTAACATAAATTTACCTTTGAGCCCTAAATATGAATAATTATCCGAAAAATTGTAATTTAACATTAGCGCCGTATTAAAGTGAAGCATTCCTTCGTAATTAGTAATTGATGCTTCGAGATTCAAATTATATTTGAATTTTGATGCGTCAGGTTCCAAATCAATCAACTGAATATATTTAGGTGAGTAGAGATAATTGTAAATATCGAACATTGAAAAACTTGCGGAGCCGTTTAGCCAACCGATATTTAAAACAGGCAAAATATTTTTGTAAGTGAAATTGAAAACAAAGTAATTTCTTGTGGAATAAAATTTCGCAACATAATCAAGATTATATGCCGATGCCGGAAATTCTGAAATTGAAAACGAACCGGCAAGTTCGAAATAATAATTATCTACATTCCTCATAAATAACGTTAAAGGATTTCCCTCGAATTTGAAATACAAATTATTTCCGGTGTTAAATAACTTTACTTCATTCGAAACGTTTGTTTGTAATTCAGGATGATGCGAAGAAATACCGGTTCCTACTTCCAAAGAATATGCGTAATGCGGCATACTGTTAATCAAGTAATCTATATATGTTACTCTCAAAGCGGCGATATAATTCGGATAATACCAGCCAGGAATTACAATCTTGTCGTTTCCCCAAACTCCGGAAAATGAAACCAGAAACTTATTGCGGTTATTTGTGGTCATTGAATAGAACATTACATAAGGATTAAAAATTTGCAAATTAACGTCAAAACCGTAAGCTTCTTTACTGTCGAAATAAGATTTTGTTAAATCGTTTAATGCGTAAAACTGTTTCTTTAATTCGTCGTAAACTTTGTCGCCTAAAATATGTCGGATTTGCACATTATCCGTAATCGGATCGAAGAAATAAGTTTGCCGCGTGCTGTCAATCTTGGATTCCGTGAAAAATCTCATCGATTCTATTTCGTCATCGTAGTAACGGCGTTTTAGTTCAATAAATACTTTGCCGTCGTAAATATCTTGCGCTTTTTCTTTAATAAATTTCAGAGTCGGTTTTTCCCCGTGAACGCGCAAAGCATTCGCCGAAATCAATCTGTTAAAAATTTCTCTGACAAAAAGCGGATCGGTAATATCCCATGTTCCCTTGAAATCGTCAAAAGCGATTGTGTTATATTCCAAATTTCTGTAAATACGTTTAACGCGCTCGATTTTTACGGAATCAGGGACTTGTCCCCAAAACGCGTAATTAAGAAACAAAAACAATATTACAAAACTTTTTTTCACCATTATAATCCCAAACGATAAACGATTTGAAAAATAGCGGAATTCCCGTTTTCCCATTCCCTTGCACTTCTGAAAAACGGTTCCGAAATATATTCGGTTTCAAATCTGAACGAATGAATTTTATTAATTTCCAAAAATTTGAGCCAAAATTGCGCTCTGATAACGCTATCGAAAAGTCTCAATTTCATTCCGAATAATTCTTTCTTTTTCGGCGCAAAAGTAAAATAGTAATTAATTACAGGCTTAATATAATTTTTGCCTAAAACTTCCGTTCCTCTTTTGGTATAAATAACTTTATCGGCATTGAAGCCGCCAAATCCCACGTCTATCCTGTACCTGAAATCAAAGCGTTCGTTATTATTCCAGAAAAAGGACATTGTGGCTTCCCAAGCCTGCGAGTTAAAATACGCCCACGAAGAATCTGACGTACCGAAAGTTACATATGGATTTTGGTAATCAGAATATCCGCCGGCAAAAGATAGATTAAAAAAAGGCAGTCCGTAAAATCTTGTAGTATTTACGTCAATAACAATTCCTGATGAAACATTTAATTTGGGAGCTTTTGTGTACATAAACGGAATTTTTTCAACAAAACCCGATGAATTTATTCTCAAGCGGGCCAAAACCTTGACGTTCAATAAAAAATCGTCGTAAATATTCTGAACTGCATCTGAAAATGTAATAAAAGCTCGAATCCCGAAAGAAGTTGTCATTGACTGCCACGGCAAAAGATTAAGGACATCCGTTTCCGTGTTTATTTCCCCGCCGATTAACACATATCCTAAATTAAGATGTTTGGAATCGTTAAAACTAATATGACTGAAACTCACCTCCGAATGGTATGGGAAATTTTCGATACCTTTCCTTCTTCCTCTGCGTCTTTTTTTCAGTAACGGCTTGGGAAAGTAATGCCTTGAATTTACCCATTGGTAATTCAAATAATCCAAATTGTTTTTGGCGGAAATACCTTTACTTTTCCTAAGTTTCTCGTCAATTTTTAACGTCATTACCGGCGTTGGGTCGGCGTCTTCCAAAGTTCTCTCTATTATATCTACCAAATAATTGTAAAATTTATTATTTGTATAATATAAATTTTCTAAATCTCTGAATATTAAGACGTGATTGGTGTCAAATTGCGCCTCGCCGGAAGCTTGTCCGAAAAGTCCAGCCGCACCGGTTGCCGACAAGTCTCTGACTTCCGAGATTCTTAAAAGAGTAATTGAATCCGTTTCTATGGTTTCGTTTAAGAACTCGAAAATATAAGTTAAACCGTCGGATTTTATAAATGAATAAGGTTGCCTTTTATGGCTTAATCTCGGGATATTCTTTAATCTTTGAAAATCTTGATCGGTTAATTCAGGTTGGATAATAAACGCATTTAAATATTTTTTATCTTCGTTAATTTTTTGTTCAACGCGTTTATATAAATCCGTAACAGTTTGTGCAACTGTGGTTTTTACGCATAGCCCTAATATTAAAAATAAAAATGTGAATTTCGAAAAACCGTTTTTCACAACACTTCTCTGTTTATTAAAATGTATTTTGAGACTACTAATTCAAGAACAAGATTTCAGCGACATTATTTGTAAATTGTCGCATCGTAAGTTCGGTTAATTACTTCGCCGAATTGTGTCCTAAATTTAACGGAAATTTTAGCATCAATTTCAGCATATTCTTCAAGCGTTCCCAAATAATCGTCGCTAAGTTTGAAAACAACAAACAGCCAACTTCCGCGTTGAATCGGCGTATAAGAGGCAATTAAGCCGTCAGGTTGAGCAGAAACCGTTAGACTTTTAATTTTCGGCTGAATAACAACAAAACCGTTTTCGGTCTTCCCGAAATATGAATAAAGTATTTTCATTGCTTTATCATTGTATGCGCTAATAATCGTCGGGTCGCCAGGTTTTTCGGTATTATGCCAATCGGTAAATTCGTCTAACGTCGGCTTGTTTATTGTTATTTCCCATTCGGATTTATGCACGTCCGATTGCCCGATTTCACGATAGTTAAACGGTTTGTCGCCGTAGTAGCCTACAATTTTTAATTTTTGTCCGACTAATTGAAGCGAATTAAGCAAACTGTCCAAAACAACAACAGGCCCTGTTCCTTGTAAAAGCATATTTCCAGCTGAAGAAAATATTTTATATGAATATTTCGAAGCATCTTTGAATTGGGCGGTTGCAAAACTGAAAGATTTGTGTTCCGAATAAAAATATCCTTTTGAATTAAGTTGTATCGGGGCTAAGATTTCAGGATATTTTGCTTTTACCATATAATAGACTGTTTTGTGTCCGCTTCCTTTTTCACCCCTAACTTTGATATCAACTTTTATGTAATAAACGCCTTCTTTGTCAACAGTCTCAAAAACAGCGTATTGAACGTTTGAACCTCTTCCCCCGCGGGCTTTTTTGCGTAATTTTTCAGGGGAAGGATCCATGTAAACGTCTTTACAATCTCTTATTTTGTTAAAGTTTTCGTCAAGTAATGTTGATGTGAAGTTAATTTTTAAGACGTTTGCTATAACAATATTTTTGTTTGCAGGAACTTTAAATCTTTCAAGAGTTGTTACATTGACGGTATCAAGAATTGTTTTCCCTTTGGCAAACGTTAGTGTTGAAAAAAGAATAATAAAGAAAAAATATGTAAGTTTTTTCATAAGGTTTCCCGCTTTTTATTAGAATGAAAACTCGACTTCTTTTTTCTGTACGCCGCCCATACGTTTCGCTTGTATCGTAAATTCAACCGGCGGACTTTGCGCTACAATATGTTCGCCAATTTGTTTTTTCAACTCTTCTTTCAAGAAATCCGGCAAATAATCAGGTAATGCGCGTTTAACTTTGAAATAAGCTGTAAAAGTATATTTCCCAGGCGAAGTGAACTTTGCATTAAATATAGCCGATCCGTCAGGGTTCTTTTCAATAAAATAATTTTTTGTATGTTTCTGGACGGTTATTCCGTTTTCCGGCCAATTCGGCGGAGTTTTTTTTGAAGATTTTGCAACGTCGATGAAATATTGAATATTTTTCTTCTCGGTATCCGATACCAAACCTAACGGGGTCATTACTATTTTTTTCGGTTCTTTACTTTTGAGATCATACACCGAAAATAATTCCGGAATGTTTAGTAATACCGGTTTTTTATATGATTCGGCGATTGTCGTTAACATTTTATCGCGGACTTGTTCCTCTTGTTCCAGCAAATCGTCGCGTTCAACAATCACCATAAGTAATTCTGAAATTAAAACAATGTATAAAACAAAATAAACCATGTTCTTTTTCATGGCAACACCTTCTTAATTGATAGAATAAACGATTTAAATTCGAATTATTTTACTGCTTCTTTCATTTGCTGAAGCGATTGCAATGTAATCTTTTGCAACTCTGCAATTCGTTTTGCCAATGCTTCGTATTTGTCAAGATAATCGTTTATCATTTTGATTTCTTCGTCTGTTACATCTTTTAATTCTCTGATTTCTTTGTGGAAATCAATTGAAGGTTTCTTAAACTCAGATTCTTCTTCTTTTTTCCCGCCGTGATGAGCATCCTCAGGCGTGAAAAAAGTAACAAGCGCAAGAAGTACTAATAAAGTAAACTCTAATAAAATGGCGCCGACAACCCAGTTCGGGTCAAGAGAACCTTTTTCCGTTAACATAAATTTAGGAATCACGGATAACTGCCCTGCCGCTTTTCCCAATCCTCTTAAACCAACGATAATAATCAAGAATGCTGCACCAAAATAAACAAAACCGGCAACGTTGTTAGCATAATTCGGAATAAAGGTATAGACCATATAACGTCCGAATGCTGTTTTGGGTTCATTAGCTTTTCTTCTTCCCACTTTATCCTCCTACGGAATTATTTAGAATTATTAAATAATTTAGTTAATTCTTTCTTTTCTCTATCTTTCCAAACTCCTTTGTGATAGGCATATCCGGCTACCAAAGGCATAGCGAGCGTTGCTTCGGAGTAAACCATTTGTTCGTATGTTGTTTCCACTTTTCCCCAAGAGCTCGCTTCTTTTAATGTTGAACTCGAAAGTGCGCCGTCGCGCACGTCCGCAACGGTAATTTGAATTGCGTATTTATGCATTGGCGCATTTTCTTGTAAAATATCCGCTGCTACAACAATATCTTGTGTGAAGTTTTTCGGAACGCCGCCTCCAATCATAAAAATGCCTGTTTCTTTGCTGTTCAGTTTTATTTGTGTAAGCTCCAAGAAATCTTTCCCGGAATCAAAAGATACGTGTTTTTCAGGATTTTGCGTTTGATGCATTACAATCCCGAAACCGGCGGAGCAATCTGAAAAAGCCGGAACAAAGATCGGCACGTTATTTTTATATGCAGCGTATATTACGCTGTCGTCAACTTTTGGGCCGCCGTGTTCGTCCAGATATTTCCCGAAATGCCAAAGCAATTCGCGTGAAGAATACGGACGCGGTTCCAGGCTATCAAAAATTTCAGCGGTCGTGTCGTCACAAACACGCAACTCGTCTTCGTCAATAAAGGTGTCGTAAATTCTGTCGATATGCAATTCTCTTAATTCATTGTCGTCAACATTAGGAGAACCGATATAATGCTTGAACCCAAGCGCTTCGAAAAAATCTTGATCAACCATAATAGCGCCGGTAGATACAATAACATCTACCATATTATTTGTAATCATGTCGTAAACAACTTTCTTCAATCCGGCGCTAAATAAACTTCCGGCAAGAGTTAAAATAACCGTAACATCTTTATCTGAAAGCATTTTTTCATAAATTTTTGCGGCGCGGTGTAAATCTCTTGAAGAGAAAGCCATTGTCCCCATATCTTCGACAAAAGGGACAACATTGTGTTTTTTTATGTCAAGATGAACGATTGGTTCTTTTAGATAGTCTTTTTTGGTCATAATTATTTACAATGAATATTATTAGGACATAAAAATAAAAACTTTTTACACAATATGAAAGTGCTGAATATCACAGATAATATTATTAGTAATCTTTTCAAAAATTGTCGGCAATATGTTATTTTTGTTTAGTCAAAAAATTATAAGGAGTTTTATGTCGCACGTCAATTCCGAAATCGGAAAACTGAAAAGCGTTATTTTACATCACCCTGGGAGCGAAGTTGAAAATATGACGCCGGAAACCGCCGAAAGGGCTTTGTACAGTGACATTCTAAATCCAACAGTTGCTTCACGTGAATACGGCGACTTTAAAGCAATCTTAAATATGGTAGCAGAAACTCACGAAGTTATGGATTTGCTTGCCGATACTTTGTCTATTGAAGGCGCTAGGACAAAAATAATAGATGAGGTCTGTTCTCTTGAAAATAAAGAAACATTACGCGAGCATCTCAGTTCGCTTTCCAATAATGAACTTGCACGCCAGTTGATTGAAGGCGTTCCGATAAAAAGAAACAACCTCACTAATTTTCTCAGCGAAGAACGCTTTTCGCTTCCGCCGTTGCATAATTTTTTCTTTACGCGCGACGCCTCAATGAGTTTTAATGATAAAGTCTTAATTGGCGAAATGTTTAGCAAAGTCCGTGCGCGCGAGGCGTTGATTATGGATATAATTTTCACTTACAACGAAAAAGTAAAATCCGAAACCGTAAAACTTGAACGAACTGCAAATAAATTTTCTATTGAAGGCGGCGATTTTCTTGTAGTAAACGAAGATACGTTTTTAATTGGCAACGGATTAAGAACTTCGACATTTGCCATTGATTCATTCATCGATTATTTGCGCGCAAACACAAAAGAGAAAAAACACATCATTGTTCAAGAATTGCCTACAAAACTCGAATCGTTCATTCATCTCGATATGGTTTTCACTTTCCTCGATAAAGGAACCGCTCTTATTTACGAACCGGTAATTTTGAACCAGCACGATTACAGAACCGTTTCCATCACAATCGATAACGGCAAATTAAAATCGATAAAAGAGACGAAGAACATTTTGCAAACGTTGAGTAAGTTTGGTCTCGATTTGGATTACATCCCTTGCGGAGGCGAAAACGATTTGTGGATTCAGCAACGCGAGCAATGGCACAGCGGCGCAAATTTCTTTTCGTTTGAGCCTGGTAAAATTCTCGGTTACGGACGAAATCAGTACACAATCGAAGCGATTAACAATTACGGATTCGAAGTAAAAAGCGCAAAGGAAATTATCGCCGGCAAAGCAAAAATTTCCGATTACGAAAAACTTGCCATTACAATTGACGGCGCGGAACTTGCGCGTGGAGGCGGCGGTTGCCGCTGTATGACAATGCCGGTAGTTCGGGAAGACGTGGATTGGTGATGAATTTCTTGCCGGAAAATTTTCGCGCAGTAGCAAAAACATTTTTAGGTTTAGAACCTGCGTTAGAACGCGAACTTATGGAATTGGGTTATTCCGGAATTACCGTTCACAATCGTGCTGTAAGTTTTGAAACAGATTTGTCAGGCTTATACAAAGCAAATTTGGCTTTACGAACCACTCTTCACGTGCTTGTGCCGCTTGCGTCAAGTGAAATCAATCACGGCAAAGAACTTTACGACTTGGCGTATCAGATTGCTTGGGAAAACATTTTCAAAACCACCGACGAATTTGTCGTTGCGTCCGTAATAAAATCGAAATTATACAAGCACACGAACTATCCGGCATTACTTGTAAAAGACGCAATAGCCGACAGATTCCGCGAAAAACTTGGCGCGCGTCCGAACGTTGGAAGAACGCAGCCGGATATTGTCGTAACGGTTCACGTATTTAATAACAAAGCGGAAATTTTTCTCGACGCTTCCGGCGAATCATTGCACAGACGCGGTTACAGATTGGAAAAAGTGAAAGCGCCGTTAAACGAGGTTCTCGCGTCCGGATTGATAATTCTTTCCGGCTGGGATAAAGAAACAACCTTTCTCGACCCGATGTGCGGTTCCGGTACAATTCCGATTGAAGCGGCAATGTACGCGCGAAATATTCCGCCGAATTTATACAGAAAAAATTTTGCTTTCAAAAATTGGAAAAATTTCGACTTGCCGCTTTTTACGAAAATCAAAAATCAACTTAAAAAACAGATTAAAGAAAACGACGTAAAAATTTGCGGAAGCGATATTTCCCAAACCGCTATAGAAATTGCCAAAGCAAACGCCGAGCGCGCCAGAGTAACTGATTTTATTACGTTTGAGCAAAAATCATTTTTCGATTACAAAAACAACGGCGAAAAGAAATTTTTAATTATCAATCCGCCTTACGACGAAAGATTAAAATCCGCGGACATTAAAGAGTTTTACCATAAAATAGGCGACGCGCTGAAAAATAATTTTCAAAATTCCGTTGTGTGGATTTTCAGCGGGAATAAGCAAGCGATAAAACAAATCGGATTAAGCGCTTCGAAAAAATACACGCTTAACAACGGCGGAATTGAAGGT
>WGAL01000135.1 GCA_015494845.1 Melioribacteraceae bacterium | reverse complement strand
ACCCTTTACAGGTACGACGGTTTAGCAAACCGTTGGTTTAAGCCACTCACCCACCTCTCCGTGTAAATGGCATAAAATTCAGAACTTTAAATATAACATATCTCGAAATTTTTGAAAAGATTTTTTTTCTGAAATTCCGAAATAAAAGTTGCCGAAATCATTCACTCGAATTTTTTCTTAGTTCATTTATTAACTGTGAAAAATCTTCCGGTAATTCGGAATCGAAAAATACTTCCTTGCCTGTTTTAGGGTGAACAAACCCGAGCATCTTGGCGTGAAGCGCTTGCCGTTGCATTATTTCAAGCAAATTATTTACTCGCGCTCGCATTTTTGGCGTTCTGCCGCCGTAGTTAATTCTACGCCCGCCGTAAACTGGGTCGCCAAAGATTGGGTGACCAATATGCGAGAGATGAACGCGTATTTGATGCGTGCGACCGGTTTTTAAGCGTAATTTCAACAGTGAAGCGAACTCGAATTCTTCAATTGCCTCGTAAAAAGTGTGCGCGTGTTTACCTTCGGTTTTACTTACGGTAAAAATTTTTCTGTCCTTTTTGCTTCGCGCAATGTTGCCGATAACTTCGCCTTTGCTCGGTTGCGGTTTGCCCCAGCAAATAGCCCAATATTCTCTTTTGATTGAATGTTCGGCAAATTGTTTTGCCAATTGCGAGTGCGTCCAATCGTCTTTCGCAATTAAAAGCAAGCCTGACGTGTCTTTGTCGATTCTGTGAACAATTCCAGGGCGACCTTCGTCGTTTACCTCGCTTAAATTATCGGCATAGTGCAAAAGCGCGTTTACAAGCGTTCCGGAATGATGTCCCAGCGAAGGATGAACTACCATTCCAGCCGGTTTATTAATTACAAGCAACCATTCGTCTTCGTAAACAATATCAAGGGGAATTTCTTCCGGCTCGACGTTTTCCGGACGAGGAGAAACCGGAATGCGAACCGAGATTTTTTCACCGCCGCTCATTTTGTAATTCGCTTTTTCAAATTTGGCGTTTACGGTAACGAGATTCGCCTTTATTAATTTTTGGATTTTCGTTCGCGTTGCATTTTCAATGTGGCGCGCAAGGTAAACGTCTAATCTTTCTTTTTTCGGATTTGGCGGAACGACGAGCTCTATTATTTTTTCATCGATTATTTTCGACATTTGCGGTTCTTAATTTTTAATGAGGCAAGAAATGGAATTCATTCATCTTTTTGCGGCGTTTCATTGGCAATTTCCGCTTGCGCTTGTTCTACCGTTTCTTCGTCTTCTTCGTTTCTTTGCTTTTTGTTAGAAGGCGAGAAAAACAAAAGCAGAACAACGCCGATTGTTACCGCCGAATCCGCAATGTTAAAAACCGGAAAGCGAGTGTAGGTTCTGCCGAATAAAGTAAAATCGGGAAACTCGACGTTTATGAAATCTACGACTTTTCCGTGAAACAGAGGCGCGTAATCGAAAATAACGCCGTAAAACATTCTGTCGATTAAATTGCCAATTGCGCCGCCCAAAATAAGCGCAATTGCAACGCGGTAAGCGAGTTTCTCGTTTTGGTGCGCGTAAAGGTAAAGAAAAATGGCAATCGCAAGAATTAAAGTAAAAAGCGTAAGAAAAAATTTTTGGTTTACGCCGATGTCGATTCCGAACGCAATTCCGGGATTTTCCACGAAAGTTAATTGAAGAAAATCGCCGAGAACGTTAACGCTTTGCCCGTATTCGAAACCTTTTACGGATAGCCCGAGAAACGGAATACTGAAACCGTGAATAAATAATTTGGTTAATTGGTCAATTACAACAACTGCCAACGTAACGAAAAGGACGCGCAAACCGTGCCTTTACTTTTGTAGTTGTTGTTTAACTTGAACGCAGTGTTGCGTGTGCGGAACGGCTCTTAATCTTTCTTTCGGGATTAACGGACAAGTCGGACAAAGATGTTTCGGTTCGTCCATACAATCGACGCAAATTCCGTAAGTCCCTAATTCGATGCGCTGCAAAGCGTCTTCGAGGTAACGCAGGAATTTACTTTCGCGTTGCGCCCACAAAAAGAGTTTTTCCCTTTCCTGCGCGTCCGTGCCTTGTTCCGCCATATGAAGCGAATAAGGGGAATTTTCATTTACGTATTCGCCGGTGTTCGGATCCATCATTTGTTCTTTAAGAAGTTGAAGTTGCTCGACGATTTCGTCGCGGCGTTTGATAATAATTTCTTTAAATTCTTCGAGTTCCGCTGGCGAATATCCTTTAATTACAACGCCTGTTGCGGTTGTAACTATGTAAGGGTCTTTTTTTCGTTTGGGGACCTTTATTGTAATTCTTCCGGTTGAAATTACTTGTGGTTTATCTTTTGCTTCGGTTTTCGTAGTCTTCTTTGATTTTGAAGAAGTCGCTTTCTTCGTTGTTGCGCTTTTCTTTGCGCTTGCGGTTTTCTTTGCCGAAGCGGTCTTTGTTGTTTTTGTAGTCTTTTTTGTTTTGTTTTCTGTTTTAGCGGCTTTTGCCTTTTTCTCTGTCGTTTTTGCTTTCGTCGTTTTTTTAGTCTCTTTCTTTTCCTTCGTTTCGGTCTTTTTCGTTGTTGCTTTCTTTGCCATTTCTACTTTCTCCTTTTACGAATTCACTTTTGCAATAGCAATGGTTATTTCATAATCGCCGATTTTCCAATCTTGTTTATAGACATCGTTGTCAAATTCTTCAGTTACGATAATCTCGTCGGCTAATGTTTCCGATTTTATATAATCAGCGAACCGTTCAATAAATTCCACGAAATTTTTATCGGCTTTGTAATATACTTTAATTCTGTCTATAACGTCAAGTCCAAAATCTTTTCTCATATTTTGAACGCGATTTACGAACTCGCGCGCGTAACCTTCGGCAATCAGTTCGTCGTCGAGTTCTTTATCGATAGCAACAGTTACCGCGCCTTCGGTTTCCACCATCCAGCCTTCGATTTCAGCGCTGACAATCTCAACTTCTTCCGGCGTAAGCGTAATTTGCTCGCCGTTTACGTTTAAGGCAACGCTTCCGTTTGTTTCGAGTTCCGCAATTTGTTCTTTCGTCATTTCGCGTATTGCGTTGGACAGCGGCTTTACAAGTTTTCCGTATTTCGGACCGATTACCTTGAAATTTGGTTTCGCAGATTTATTGACAATTCCGGAATCGTCTTCGAGAATTTCGAGCTCCTTGATATTTACTTCTTCCAAAATCACGTCGGTCATTTCTTCAACCGCTTTGCGTTTGTCGCCGCTAACGGCAACCATAATTTTACGGAGCGGTTG
>WGAL01000134.1 GCA_015494845.1 Melioribacteraceae bacterium | reverse complement strand
CGGCTGTTCCGATTGGGAATTACGGGGATATTACGCTTCGCGCAATTAAGATTTTGAAGGAAGTCGATTTTGTAATTTGCGAGGAATTCAAGGAAGCAAACAGATTGTTTGCAAAATTGGGCTTTCGTCCGAAGGAATTAGTTTCGCTCAACGAGCACAATGAAAAAGAAAACGCAAGCGAAATTATCGCAATGATAAAATCCGGCAAAAACGCCGCTTTGATTTCCGACGGCGGAACGCCTGTATTTTCCGACCCTGGTAAATTTTTAATTGAACTCGCTTACGCCAATAAAATTGAAGTTTCGCCGCTACCGGGCGCAAATTCCGTAATTGCCGCGTTAAGCGTTTCCGGCTTGGACATTAGCAGATTTTATTTTGCGGGTTGGCTCCCCGTAAAAAAAGAGCTTCGAAGAAAAAGATTGAACGAGTTAAAACCGGTTCGCGAATTAATTGCGCTAATGGAAACGCCGTACAGATTGAGAAAACTACTTGCGGAAACAACGGCGGTTTTCGGTAAAAATAAATTTGCCGTTTTGGCGTACAATTTAACTTTGCCGGACGAAAAAATTTTCCGCGATAAATTGGGAAAACTTTCCGCGCTTGCGGAAAACGAAAAACTAAAAGGCGAATTTGTTTTGCTAATTGAGAATAGAAAATGAAATTCAGAACGGAAATAAATCCTAAACATTTTCCCGAACCGGTTAAGCATTCCGATAAAATCGTAACTTTCGGTTCTTGCTTTGCAGATAACATTGCGGACAAACTGCTTTACTACAAATTCCGCGTTCTGAAAAATCCGTTCGGCGTTTTGTACAATCCGGTTTCCATTGCAAATTCGCTCTATTATGTTTTTTGGAACCAAGGTTTCAAGGACGAGGATTTGATTTTTCACGCCGGCGAATACCACAGTTTTTACCACCACGGCGATTTTTCGCATCACGATAAAAATGTTTGTTTGGAAAGAATAAATCGAGGATTGGCTGAGACGCGCAAGTTTATTGAAGAAAGCGACCTTGCGATTTTAACTTTCGGAACGGCTTACGTTTACAGGCATAAAGAGAAAGATATTATCGTTTCGAATTGCCATAAAATTCCGGCGAGCCGGTTTGAGCGATTTCGATTAAGTATAAAAGAAACCGCGAAAGGAATTGTTCGCGCCGTAAAGTTTTTGAAAACGTTGAACGAAAACATCAAAATTATTTTGACGGTTAGTCCGGTTAGGCATTGGAAAGACGGCGCAGTTGAAAATCAGCGAAGCAAAGCTACGCTTTTGCTTGCCGTTGAGGAAATTCTCTCTGAATGCAAAGACGTTTTCTATTTTCCTTCTTATGAAATATTAATGGATGATTTGCGCGATTACCGTTTCTATTCTGAGGATTTGGTTCATCCTAACAACATTGCCGTTGATTATATTTGGGAAAAATTTTCCGGCGCCGCTTTCGACGATAAAACGCGCGAACTTTTGCGCCGTATCGATAAAATACAACGCGGACTAAACCACAAACCGCGCAACCCGAATTCCGAAGAGCATCAAAAATTCATGAGTTCGTTGCAAAAGCAAATTGAGGAATTAACGGCGGAGTATCCGTACATTGAATTTTAACTTCGTCAACCCTTAAAGTCGGACGATGTTTGTAAAATATATTTGTCATTGTGAGGAGCGAAGCGACGAAGCAATCTCTACACCGTCTGTCATTGCGAGCGGAGTGAAACGGAGCGCGGCAATCCGTCGGTTCAATAAGCTCACGCTAAATATTCGATAGATTGCCACGCCAATCCGCTTGCGCGTCTTGGCTCGCAATGACGCGAGTTTTCTTATTTTTTGTTTTAAAAGTACCCGTCATTACGAGGAAGTCGTGAAGCGACTGACGAAGTTCCGCCTAAGGCGGACTGTTGCATAGTAAGCCCACGCTGAAAGTTCAGTAGTCCGCCATGGCGGAGTCACGTCTCGCCGTAGTATTTACGGTGAATATTTCCCCAACAATCAAACATTCCATTTATCCAATCATCCAATAAAATTTACTCAAAAAACGCTTGCCGTTCCGGTTCTTGCAAATGCTTAATTATTTCGTTAATGTGTTTCATATTCGTTCTGTTTTCGGAAAGCGGTGGCAATTTGTCGAAATCGAAAAATTCCACCTCGGATGTTTCCTCGCTTGTTTTTGCTTCGCCGCCAATGATTTCGCAAAGGAAAACAAGTTTAACCGCGTGAAAAAATTCCATCGGTCTTCCCTTCCGGTTTGCGTCAAAAACGCCGATTAGTTTTTTCGCCTTAACTTCAAAACCGCTTTCTTCAAACGCTTCTCTTTCCGCCGCTTCCGCAGGGTAGTCGCCAACGTCAGCCCAACCGCCAGGCATTGCCCAGCGTCCGTCGGTAATTTCTTTCACCAACAAAATTTTGCCGTCTTTCACAATAGCCGCTCGCACATCGACTTTCGGCGTTGCGTAACCTGGCTGAACCATAAAAGCTTTAACGATTTCTTCGGCTTTTAAATTTGTGTAATGCTCGGTTATTTCCGCGGCTATTTCCATTAAGCGTTTGTTGCGCGCTTTTTCGTAGTGATTATCCGCAAAAGTCAAACCTATTTGAGCAAGCGATTGAATTTCCCGCGCCCACTCAAGCCATTTTTCCCGCGTGTTCTCTTTTTTCATATTTCTGTTTTATTTCATTCTTTCTATTAATAAATTAATTCCTCAAATTTAGAAAAATACCGGAAGAATTATGGAAAAAGTAAACTTAAAATTTGCGCGAATTGACGAAAAGTTTTCCGACATTCCATTGCCGCGATACGAAACCGAAGGGAGCGCTGGAATGGATATTCGCGCGGCGGTGGAAACTGAAGTTGTAATTAAAAATGGCGGGTTTTCACTTGTGCCTACGAACTTGCGCGTCGAAATTCCGCTCGGCTACGAAATTCAAGTGCGCCCGCGTTCCGGACTTGCGGCAAAGCATGGAATTGGAATTCTTAATTCTCCCGGCACAATCGATTCCGATTACCGCGGCGAGATAAAAATCATTTTGTTTAATTTTTCGAACCAAGATTTTACAATCAAACGAGGCGAAAGAATCGCGCAACTTGTTTTAAGCAAAGTAATTCAAGCCGAACCGGTTTTGACAAACGACCTTTCCGAAACCGAGCGTGGAGAAGGCGGCTTCGGACATACAGGGAAAGAATAATCCGAGTAAAATTAAACTTTTTGAAAATCTTTACGTTGGAGATTTGAGTTTTAGTTCTTATATTGGGGCTATAATTAAGAGCCAACATTGGAGCTACCGGAGGTTTAAATGCAACAGACAAAAATAAGTTTTGAGGAAAAACACATTAAGATTTTGAATAACTATCGGAAATACGGCTTTAAAAATAAGAGTTCGTTGGTTCGAGCGGCTGTGGATAATTTTATTAAATTGTTAGAAAAGCAAAAGTTGGTTAATTCGGCTAAACTGTATGCCGAAATTTATGAAGAAGATTCGGAATTAAGAGATTTAACAAATTCAGCGATTGAGGATTGGCCTAAATGAGACCAATAAAGAGGGGGATGGTTATTGATATTGATTTAAATCCGGTTAAAGGTTCCGAAACGGGAAAAATTAGACCTTGCGTTGTTGTTACAAATGATGTTTATAATCAGAGAGTTCCGGTAATTCAAGTTGCTCCGATAACCGGTTGGAGCGAGAAAAAAGCGCAAATTCAAACTAACGTTACGTTAGAGCCGACAAAGGGAAACGGTCTCACAAAGAAATCCATTGCGGATTGCCTTCAGACAAGACCCATAGATTATAAATACAGATTAGTTAAAATTCGCGGACAATTGTCGGATGATAAAATTGCCGAAATAGATAAAGCGCTTATGTTAGTATT
>WGAL01000133.1 GCA_015494845.1 Melioribacteraceae bacterium | reverse complement strand
GCTTAAATCGGAAACTACAAACAGCGGCATTTTCGGCGAGAATTTTTCGCCTTCTTTTACATTTAATTTTAATACTGTTCCGTTGTAGTCGGAGAAAAGAGTAAAAGTGTCGCTTGCTTTTTTGGTTTTTAGCAAGCGTTTTATTTCGCGTTCTGGAATGCCGAGCAAACGCAACTTGCGCAAACTATTTTGCAGAAGTGAAGAGGAAGCGCCGTTATTTTTCAAAATAGAAACGACTTCTTGTTCTGCGCTTGCAACCATTGGCGAGTAAATTTTTGCAAGAGCTTTTCCTCTGTAAACGCTTGCGCCTTCGTAAGTAACATAAAGTTTTTCAATCCAACCTTCGAACTTGGTTGTAACGGTAAATACTTTGTTCTCGTCCGGTTCAAGTGTCCCGTATGTTGAAACTTCAAGCGAAAGGTCTTTTCTCGTAACTGATTCCATTCTCACGTTCATACTTTGCAGAACCGAGCCGTCAACCGTTACGACGCCTTCGCTTTGGCTTTCGTCTTCGTAAACCGGAACCAAATCCATTCCCATTTTCGATTTGCCGGGGTGGTCGTAAATTTCGTTCGGATTCATAGGCGCGCGCCAGTAAAGGATTTTCCTTTCGCCGCTTGTTTTTTTAGAACCGCCGCTTTTTACCGGCTCTAATTTCATTCCGCAAATAGGGCAGTTGCCTGGTTCTTTTTCGAGAATTTGCGGATGCATTCCGCAAGTGTAAAGCATTTCTTCTTCGTGGGAATGAGAAGAATTTTGTGCGCTGTTTCCGAATAAAAAATAGGAAGCCGTAAATCCGGCGACAAATGTTAAAAGCGCTAAAATTATTATGTATATTGTTTTCTTTTTCATTTTCTACTCCGTTGCAATTTTATTATTTCTTGTAAATTCACCGATTAAGTATTTGAGTTGTCCAAGCGTCTTGAAATAATTCGCTTGAACTTCGTAGAATTCCGTTTCGGCTTTCAACGCTTGATTTTCCGCAGTCATCACGTTTGCGAAATCGATTTTGCCGTTTTCGTAATCTGCTTTCGATGCGGCGAGCGTTTTTTCGGTTTGCGGAATTAATTGCGAACTAAGCAATTCGGCGCGTTCGGCATACGAGTTCAGCTTTGCGACAAATTCCGCCGCTTGCTTCTTGATTTTCTCGTATTCCGAATTGTATTTCTCGCCGTAAAGTTTTTGCAGCAATTTCGTTTTTTCGATTTCGGAAGAATTTTTGCCGCCGTAATTAAGCGGAATTGTTACGCCGAAAATCACCGAAAAGAAATCAACCCAATTTGCGCCGGTTGCTTGCGAGTAATCGCGTTGTGAATATTGTAACGCGACCTTGAAATTCGGATAATTCAAATACTCTTTTGCTTCTTGCAAAAGCGCGTATTTTTTTACTCCGAGATTTGTTTCGCGCAGAACCGGACTGTTTTCCGCAAGTTTTATTGCATCCTCTAAATTGATTGGAGTAGGTTCTTGCGGAAGTGAATTTGAAATAATAATTTTTTCATTATTTGAAAGTTGCAACAAAACTCTTAATTTGGAAGTAAGTCCTTCTTCGAGTTTCCTTAGTGAAATTATTGCATCGTCGAGTTTTGTAATTTCAACTTTTGTTTGTTCCAGATTTTGTAAAGACGCTTTGCCGACGGTGTATTTTCTTTCAACAACATTAGAAATCTTTGCCAGCAATTCTTTGCGTTTTTGCGTCAGTTCTATTTTCTTTCTTGTTAGATAAATTTCGTAATAAAGCGAAGTAACTTCCGAAGCGACCGCGTTTTTTAGATTTTCAATTTTTTCTTCGGTTAGCAATGTATCGATTGCTTTTGCTTCTGCGGTTGCGCTTAGTTTTCCGGGGAAAGGAAACGCCTGGCTTAATCCGATGATTTTTCCCGTCATCGGTTCTTGCTTAAAGGAAAATGAATTTACCGGCATATTTGCCAGTCCGACTGTCAGAACCGGGTCGGGCAAGTTTGTGCCAATTTCGATTTCTGTTTTCGCGATTTCCTTTTGTATTTCAGTTTGTTTTATTCGCGGACTAACTTCAATTGCTCGATCAATCATACTTTCGAGCGTTGCGTATTTTGTTTGTCCGAAAGAAATAACATTAGATATTAGTATTGTTAATATGACTAACATCAACTTTTGGGTTTTCATTTTTTCTCCGTTAGTTTGTTAAATGATTAATTACGCATTTTCATTGCAGCCTGCGTAATTTTAAATCAGCAAAACAACGGTCAGTTTTTGCGGGGCATTCGGTGGAATGAAATTGATATCAATGAAATTGGAATTTTTTTCAGTTTGATTATTCCCGGTTCTTACAAATGTTTGAACTGCCAAATTATTGGAAGTTTTGTTTGTAGGATTTTCCGAAGGAATAAATTCCGTATGTTTATTGCTTTGTTTATGTTTTTTGCATCTCTTTTGCGTCTCTTCTTTTGCCAAATCGCAGTGGAATTTTGACGCTTTGTGCTTTGAATAATTTTGAGCGCTGAATGAAACTCCGTTTTGGTTTTCCGTTTTAGCAATATTGTGCATTGCGCAAGCGGAACCGCATCCGCAGTGAAACTCGGCGCTTGCGGCAAGAACCGGTTCGCCCAAAAACCAAAACAAGAATGAAAGCAACAGTAAGCTTTGAATTACGATATTTTTATTTTTCTTGAATTTCATAATTGTATTCTTTGTCCGAAATTTAATGCGGAAGGCGCCAAGTGGTGTTATATAATTTTTGAAAAATGTTATATAATTTTTGTAAAGGGAATGAATGATTTACATGTTGAATTTAAGTAAACTATTCCACTTATTGTAATGCACAAGGAAGGTGTTGTGTGAGAATAAACATGATTTTGTATTTGTTTCGCAATAGAAATTTACTTTTTCTCAATCACTCCCTCGTCTTCATTTCGAGGGGTGAAAATTATTTTGAGTTTAAGTGCGTCAAGAAGTTGCAATAATAATTTGGTCGAAATGAAAAAGCGAGCGCTCTCGATTCTATTCAGTGAATTGTACTTAATTCCGATTAAACTGGCAAGTTCTTCTTGAGTATATCCAAGTTCTTTGCGTCTTTCACGTAAAATTTGAGCTATCTTCTTTCGATTTTTTATTATTGGTTGTTCGTCTTCTTTCTGAGGCTCCATTGTTTCCTCTTGGTATGCGATGAACAGATTATTTTAGTTTTCTTTGTGCATCCTGGGGG
>WGAL01000132.1 GCA_015494845.1 Melioribacteraceae bacterium | reverse complement strand
GCGGAAAGAATGCGCGAATTGGCGTATCTGAATAAAACCGTAAAAATCACGATTAAAGACGAAATAGAAGGCGAGGAAGCCGTTTATCATTTCAAAGGCGGGATTGTCGAGTTCGTAAAATATCTAAACGAATCGCGAGACACAATTCACAAGCCGATTTACATTGAAGGAGAAAAAGACAACACGCCCGTCGAGGTTTGTTTTCAGTACAGCACGGCGTATTCGGAAAATATTTTTTCTTATGTTAATAACATTAATACGCACGAAGGCGGAACTCATCTTTCCGGTTTCAGAACCGCATTGACGCGCACTCTGAACAATTACGCTGCAAAAAACAATTTAATTAAAGACAACAAGAAAATTACGCTTACAGGCGATGATTTCCGCGAGGGCTTGACTGCGGTGATTTCCGTAAAAGTCGTTGAACCGCAATTCGAAGGACAAACGAAAACCAAACTTGGCAACAGCGAAGTGAAATCTGTCGTGGAATCGATTGTCGGGGAAAAACTTTCTGAATATCTTGAAGAAAATCCTTCCGTAGGCAAAAAGATTATTGAAAAATGTTTGAAGGCGGCGGAAGCGCGTCTTGCGGCAAGAAAAGCGCGCGAACTTGTGCGTCGTAAAAATGCGCTAGACTCTTTGCACTTACCCGGCAAACTTGCCGATTGTTCTATCAGCGACCCGGAACACACTGAACTCTACATTGTGGAGGGAGATTCCGCGGGCGGTTCGGCAAAACAAGGACGCGACAGACGCTTTCAAGCGATTTTGCCTTTGCGCGGTAAAATTCTGAATGTGGAAAAAGCCAAGATAAACAAGATTCTCGAAAACAACGAAATCAAAACTATCATCGCCGCAATTGGAGCTGGCATCGGAACAGAGTTTGACGCAGAAAAAGCGCGTTACGGAAAAATCATAATTATGACTGACGCCGACGTGGATGGAAGCCACATCAGAACGCTGTTGCTTACGTTTTTCTATCGCTACATGAAAGACTTAATCACAACCGGTAGAATTTACATCGCTCAACCGCCGTTGTATAAAATCAAACGCGGCAAAACCGAAAAATACGCTTTTGACGACGCCGAGCGCGACCAAATTATCGCGCAAATTAAAAAAGACAGAAACATTGAGGTGACTGAAGAAGGTTTGCCGAAAGGCGTTACAATTCAACGATACAAAGGTTTGGGCGAAATGAATCCCGAACAACTTTGGGAAACGACGATGAATCCCGAAACGCGCACGGTTCTGCAAGTTACATTGGAAAGCGCAGCCGGTGCAGATAAAATTTTTGAAACGCTTATGGGCGACGATGTTGAACCGCGCCGAGCGTTCATTGAGAAACACGCTAAATATGCAAACTTGGATGTTTAGTTCAGTAGCAAGAAGTAAGAAGCAAGTAGCAAGTAGTTTAATTGTAAAAGTAAAATTTAGAGAAGAAAATGAGTACGATGTTTGAAAAGATAAAACCGAAATCGCTCGAAGAGGAGATGAAATCCTCTTACATAGATTACGCAATGTCCGTTATTGTTGCGCGCGCGTTGCCGGATGTTCGCGACGGACTTAAACCCGTGCATCGCCGCGTTCTTTACGGAATGTACGAACTCGGATATTTACACAACAAGCCGTATAAAAAATCGGCGCGCATCGTCGGCGACGTGCTTGGTAAATACCATCCGCACGGCGACAGCGCGGTTTACGATACTTTGGTGAGGATGGTTCAGGATTTCTCGCTTCGTTATCCATTGATTGACGGACAAGGAAATTTCGGTTCTGTTGACGGCGATTCCGCGGCGGCTATGCGTTACACGGAAGCGCGCTTAAATAGAATCGCCGAAGAGATGTTGCGCGACCTCGATAAAAACACTGTCGATTTCCAACCGAACTTCGACGATTCGCTTCAAGAACCGATTGTGCTTCCCGCTTATTTGCCGAATCTTTTAATTAACGGCGCAAGCGGTATTGCGGTCGGAATGGCGACAAATATTCCTCCGCACAATTTGGGCGAAGTAATCGACGGACTTGTCGCGTTGATTGATGATCCGAAGATGGAAATCGACGAGATTATGAAATACATCAAAGCGCCGGATTTCCCGACGGGCGGAATTATTTTCGGATACGACGGCGTAAAGAGCGCTTATCACACCGGACGCGGGAAAATTATTGTTCGCGCAAAAGCAAATATCGAAACATTGAAAAACGACCGAGAAAATATTGTAATTACCGAACTTCCGTATCAAGTAAACAAAGCGAATTTGATTGAAAAGATTGCAGAACTCGTTCGCGCGGGGAAAATTACCGACATCACCAATATCCGCGATGAATCCGACCGCGACGGAATGCGCATTGTTATTGAAACAAAACGCGATTCGCAACCGGAAGTTATTTTGAACCAACTTTTCAAGCACACGCAAATGCAAGTTACTTTCGGCGTGATTATGCTTGCGCTCGTTAACGGAACGCCGAAAGTTTTAACGCTGAAAGAAGTAATGAAACACTTCCTCGACCACAGAATGGAAGTGCTTATCCGCAGAACCAAATACGAACTTGCGGCGGCGGAAAAACGCGCTCACATTCTGGAAGGTTACATTATCGCGCTCGATAACATCGACGAAGTTATCGAAACAATTAAAAAATCGCGCGATGTGGAAACCGCCCGCAACAACTTGATGAGAAAATTCAAACTTTCCGAAGTTCAAGCGAAAGCGATTCTCGATATGCGCTTGCAACGCTTGACCGGTTTGGAAAGAAAGAAAATCGAGAACGATTATAAAGAAACGATTAAACTTATTGAAAAATTACGCGGAATTTTGGATAGAGAAGATTTGCGTAATCAAATCATTAAGGAAGAATTGCTTGAAATAAAAGACAAATACGCTGACGAACGACGCACAGAAATTATTTACGATTACAAGGATTTTTCGCTTGAAGATATTAT
>WGAL01000131.1 GCA_015494845.1 Melioribacteraceae bacterium | reverse complement strand
CCTGCAATGTCGCTGGTTTTGGAAGCAACTTCTTTAACCATTTGAGCGCCCATGTTTTCAATCGGATCTTCCAATTCAATTTCTTTTGCAACCGTTACGCCGTCTTTGGTAACAGTTGGAGCGCCAAATTTTTTATCGATTACTACATTGCGACCTTTTGGGCCTAATGTAACTTTTACAGCGTTTGCAAGTTTATCAACGCCGTTTTTTAATCCGTTTCTTGCATCACCAGCGTATTCAACAATTTTTGCCGACATACTTTTATCCTCCTTTTTTCTTATTCTTCAACTATTGCAATAATGTCGCCGCGTTGAACAATTTTGTAATCAACGCCATTGTAAGTAATATCTTCGCCGCCGTATTTAGCGAATAAAATTTTATCGCCGACTTTGATATGCTCTTGCAAATCTTCGTCGGTTCCTACGGCAATAACTTTTCCCATATTCGGTTTTTCTTTTGCGGTATCCGGAATAATGATTCCAGACGCGGTTTTAGGTTCTTCTTCAACTAATTCAACAAGAACTCTGTCATCCAACGGCTTGATTTTTACATCTGCCATTTCTTTCCTCCTTTTTTTATTTAAATATTGTTAGCAGTCTAAATTTGCGAGTGCTAAAATAATCAATCGCTTTTACAATAGCAATACGTTTTAGGTTTCAAAAATTGTGGATTTTTTTAGGAATAATTTTAGAACGGTTTAAAAATAAAAAAGCCGAAGAGCGACAGCCCTCCGGCTAAATATTAGTTAAACGAAAAATTTATTCGGCTAATTTTGCCAATTTTTTGTTCAACCTCATTTGTTCGGCCATTTCCTTAATTTCAGATAAATCTCTTACCATTTCGCTCCAACCGTACCATAATGCATAGTCTGGACTTGCATGGAACGTTCCTTGGAAAGTTCTCATTCTGTGTTCCAAGAACATTACGAACAATTTTTGTTCAATCACGGTCGGTGCATCGTGGAAAGTTAACAATTGCGGATATTGCGCTTTCTTATTTTCTATAATTCCGTCTTTGTATAAATCTGCAACAATTCTAATTGCCGCGGCCATTAAGCTATCCGCTTTTTGAATCATTTGGTCGCCTTTTTCAAGCTCGCCTTTTGCAAAATTTTTGGAATGGCATTGCGAGCAAGTATTCAACATTTTGTCGCGTTCCTTTTGCCAAGTTTCCTGATCAAGTCTTGCAACATCAGCGGCTTTTACGACATCCAATAATTTGGTCGGATTTCCTTGCGGGTCGAGAACGCCGAGCGCTTTCAAAATTGTAATTTGGTCGTTCTTCCATTGCGGATCTTCAGGCAACGGTAAACGAACAGCCAAAAATCCCCATGCTGTGCGAACGTTGTGATTTCCGTTTTGCATGTGGCAATCTTGGCAAGTCGGAGCTGGCGTATCTTCCGGTAGCGCGCCGGTTTGTTTAAGCAAATATCTTACGCCGTGCTTTGACGATGTCCACATTTCCCATTGCGGGTGGTCAAAGCCCATATGGCAAGTCATACAAGCTTGCGGTTGTCTTGCTTCTTTAACCGAGAATGTGTGGCGTGTATGGCAAGCGTCGCAGTTTGCGTGTCCGTAACGATTCCCTTCGTTTCTTACTCTTGCCAATTCCTTTTCGCCTTTTACGCCTATTTTATGGCAAGCGCCGCAACCTTTTTCGCCTTCAATCAAAGGTGACGGTTGCATATGAATTGTTGGCATTGCCATTATTGCTCCCCAACCTTTCGAATGTTTGCCGGCAAGGAATTCTTCGGTTTGTTTCTCATGGCAATTTCCACACGTTTCGTAAGTAGGCATTTCCGCTTTAAGATAATCGGTCATTGTCGTGTGCTCGTCGCCATGGCAAGTTGAACAATCAACGTCGTTTTGGAAGTGCTTGCTGTGCTTCCAATCCTTAACAACGTTCGGGGTAACTTTGGTATGGCAATCGATACACTCTTGCGCGGAGGCGTACTGAGCATAAACGAATAGGGAAAATAGAGCAATAATAAATACTTTTCTCATAATAACTCCCTTTTTTTGATTGGTATATTATATTGTTACGAATGCTCAGGAATATAGAATTTACAATACAATATATCTTTTATGAGATACTTTTGCAATAGTTTTTTTATAGAATTTTTGAATTTAATTATCACCTTTTCAACAACGTGTATTTTGCTTTTATTTCTCTTTTTTGCAATTTAGAAAACTTAAATTTAAACTTTGAGGTATCGTATGTTTCAGTTTGAAATGTTGGAAGAACACAATCACGAACAGATGGTTTTGTGTTCGAACAAAGCCGCCAATTTACGCGCAATAATCGCTATTCACGACACTACGTTAGGTCCGGCAATAGGCGGAACGCGAATGAGACAATACGATACGATAAATGACGGGCTCAAAGACGCTCTGCGGATGGCTCGCACAATGACTTACAAATCCGCGGTTTCCGGTTTGAACTTGGGCGGCGGAAACGCGGTAATAATAGGAAACCCGAAAAAAGACAAATCTGAAAAACTTTTCAGAACGTTCGGGAAATACGTCGATAGCCTCGGCGGGCGTTACATCACGGCGGAAGACGTCGGGACAAACGTACGCGATATGGAATTTGTGCGAATGGAAACAAAGTACGTCGCCGGTATTTCCAAAGCGCTGGGCGGTTCAGGCGACCCGTCACCGGTAACGGCTTATGGCGTTTACGTTGGAATGAAAGCAATGGCGAAAAAACGTTGGGGAAGCGATTCTTTACGCGGAAAAAAAATTGCAATACAAGGCGCAGGGAACGTTGCCAGTTACTTGGTTGAGCATCTTTATCACGAAGGTGCACAAATAATTATTGCGGATAAAAACGAATACAAACTGAAAAAAATTGTCTCTTCCGTTAAAGTTCATATCGTTCCGCCGGAGGAAATTTATTCGGTCGATGCGGAAATTTTTTCGCCTTGCGCACTCGGGGGCATAATTAACGAGGAAACAATTTCAGAAATGAATTTCGATATAATTGCCGGTTCTGCCAACAACCAATTGAGAAAAGAAATCGCCGACTGTAAAGCGCTTGCGGAAAAAGATATTCTTTACGCGCCCGATTACGTAATAAACGCCGGCGGTTTGATTAACGTTGCAAACGAGCTTGAAGGTTACCGGCAAGACAGAGCGTTGCGCCAAGCCGAAGGAATTTATGATACGTTAATTCGAGTAATGAATTTAGCCGAGATGGAAGGAATTACTTCACTTGAAGCAGCAAACCGTCTTGCCGAAGAACGTTTGCAAATGGTCGCCGGATTAAAAAATATCTACACGAATTCGTAAAAAACTTCTTAAAATTTCAAGGAAACAAAGTTGAGTTTATTCAATAAAATAAAATCCAAAAGAAGAAAAGCGCGGGAAAAAGCGCTTCAAATACTTTTTGCTATTTCGATGAACGACGACGCTTACGCGGAGTTGATAAACAATTTTTACGATGACATGGAAGGCGAGAACGAAATTGAATTCAGTCGCTCGCTGGTTCGTAAAGTTATTGCAAATCAAGACAAACTTGACGAATACATAAAAGCCAAAGCGAGCAATTGGGAACTCGAACGCATTGCGCTTATCGACAGAATTTTATTGCGGATGGGAATCGCTGAACTGTTGTATTTCCCGGACATTCCGCCGAAGGTTTCGATAAACGAAATGATTGAAATCTCGAAAGAATACAGCACTTCAAAAAGCGGGAAATTTATTAACGGAATTTTGGATTCCGTGCTTAACGACTTAAAAAAGGAAAACAAGCTGAATAAATTTGGTCGCGGTTTGATTGACGAAACAATTACAAAAAAGCCGAAACAAAAAAATTAATTCTGCTATTTCTAAAAAATTTTCTTTTCTTCTTCAGAAAAACTCAATAGTTGATGTCAAAGATTTTCAGCGAGAAAAATAAAAAAATCTTCATCTGGACGCTTTTCGATTTTGCGAACACATCTTATTCCATTGTCGTTGTTACTTTAATTTACGCTGTTTATTTCAAGAATGTCGTTGCGGAAGGAAAGCCAGTCGGCGATTTGTATTGGAGTTACGGTATCGGGATTTCAATGATAATCACTGCGCTCATTTCTCCGGTTCTCGGCGCAATTTCCGACCACTCCGCCGGCAAAAAAAGATTTCTTCTTGCATTTACTTTACTAAGCATAATTTCAACAGCGCTGCTTTATTTTGTCGGGAAAGGCGAAGTGGTTTTCGGCTTGACTTTGTTTATTCTTGCAAACATCGGCTTTGAAGCTGGACTCGTTTTTTACGACGCATTTTTGCCCGAAATTACTACGCCCAAAAATTACGGACGCGTAAGCGGTTACGGTTTTGCAATGGGATATTTGGGCTCGCTTGTTACGCTTGCAATTGTTTATCCGTTGATTCAAAGCAATTCCGTTAGATTAACTTTTCCTGTCGCTGCGTTGTTTTTTCTGATTTTCGCCGCGCCTCTGTTTTTGTTTTTGCCGGATTCACGCAAAAACGTTCCACGAACAAAATCTTATTTCGCTATCGGATTCGAGCGGGTAATTTTTACAATCAAGCATCTTAAAAATTACAAACAACTTTCGATTTTTCTGCTTGCGTTTTTCTTTTATATCGAAGGCGTAAACACGGTAATATTTTTCGCGGGAAATTACGCATCGTCCACGCTTCATTTTTCCCAAAGTGAATTAATAATTTTCTTTTTGGTTGTGCAAACAACCGCAATTCTAGGCGCGGCGTTTTTCGGGATACTTGCTGACTCGCTCGGACAAAAGCGCGTTTTGATGTTAACGCTCGTTATTTGGATTGCGATTATTGTTTTCGCCTTTATTTCAAGTGATCCGGAAGGCGTGTTTGTAAAATATTCCTCGCAATTAATAAACCAAACGCCGCAAGAATTTATTAAAACAAGTTTCTACATTGTGGGTTTGGCGTCAGGCAGTGTGCTTGGCGCAACGCAATCGATTAGCCGAAGTTTGATGTCCAAACTCACGCCGCCGGAAAAGAAAACTGAGTTTTTCGGATTTTTCTCGCTTTTCGGGAAAAGCTCGGCAATTCTCGGTCCGTTTGTTTTCGGACTTGTAAGCTACTTAACCGGAAGCCAACGTTTTGCAATTTCCTCAATCGGAGTTTTCTTCGTAATCGGTTTGTCGATTTTAATATTTTTGAGGACGGAGGAGTAAGAATCCACGATACAAGAATTTCTATCTCCGAAATTTAAATTAACTTGTATCTCTGTTTGAGAAACATTTTAGAGTTTGATTATGAGAGTAAAAGTCCAAAAATGGGAAAATAGTTTAGCTTTAAAAATACCAAAAGCATTTGCTTCCCAAACAAAAATTCAAGAGAATGAATTCGTAAATATTAGTTTAGAAGGAAACAAAATACTTATTGACCCGACAGAAAAGAAGCTATCTCTTGAAGATTTAGTTAAAAAAATTGACGAAACGAATTTGCACGGTGAAATAAATCTTTGAATTCTGATGAATTTTAAGTTCTCTATTTAAGAACTTTTTATTATATTTTTGTG
>WGAL01000130.1 GCA_015494845.1 Melioribacteraceae bacterium | reverse complement strand
TTTCTCCGTCCCAATGCACTATTGTGCCGTTATACCCCACTGCCCAAACATCGTCCGGACTCGCGCCCCAGACGCCCCACAAGGCGTAAACCGTATCTCCGCGCGAGTAAAAATAATCGTATTTGTACTCCGTCCATTCGCCGTCCTTATAGTGTCCGATAAAACCTCGATTTGAATATTCTCCAACTACCCAAATATCATTTTCATTAAATCCATAAATAGCATTTGCTCCTCCGTCAGGGAAAGTAAATGGTTCCCACTCTGTCCCATTCCAATGAATAATTGTTGTAGGATAGCCGGGAATGTTTATCCCTCCTACCGCCCAAACATTATTTGTATCTGTTCCCCAAACGCCACGCAAAAAATTACCCGGCTGTCCAAGCGTATCAATTTCCCACGTAAAATTTGCGCCGGTAGTATTAAGCGTTCCGGTTATTATACTTTTGCTCGTATCAAGCAATTCTCCGGCGTTGTTATAAACTTCCATTTTGTAATTAAACAACGCCCCTTCGGGTATCGGGCTTGTTTCGCTTCCCTCTATTATTGTCGTATCTTTACCGCTTAAGTAAAATATTTTTGCCGTTTCAAATCCTTCGGCGTCTTTTCGTTTTAGTATGTAGGTTAATCTCTTGTTTGTGTCAACTAACGACCTTGTCCATTTTATTGCGTAGCGGTGCATATCTTGCCAAGGCGAGCTTAAAATTACCGTGTTTTTAACTTCGGTTATTCCCGCCGGCGGTTGAGTGGGTTCTTCTCTACAAGAGGCAATCAGCAAAAAAGAAAACAAATACAAAAAGAGAAAGTATTTTTGCCTATTCATCCCAATTTGAATTTTGTTTTTTGAAAATGTAAGAAAAAGTAAGAACTAAGAAAATCTATTGTCTTGAACCATGATTTTTGTTTCGTTTCATTCTTACCTTCAAGGTACAAGCGCCTTGAAGGTAATTTTTGCGCTAAAAATTTATCGCTTAATCGCCGATTTCTTTCAAATATTTTTCCGCTAGTTCTTCGGCTTTCGCTTTTTCTTTCGCTTCTACGATGCAACGGATTATCGGCTCGGTGTTCGATTTACGCAAATGCACCCAGTGATCCGGGAAATCAATTCTCAGTCCGTCGTCCGCGTTTATTTTTTCGTTTTTGTATTTCTCTTTCAAGTCGTTTAATATTTCATCGGGATTTCGCGAACCGACGGCAATTTTCTTTTTAACAATAAAATACTGAGGCAATTCGTTTTTCATTTCGCTCATCGAGCCGCCGAATTCAAGCAAATGTTGCAAAGTAAGCGCGGTTCCAACAAGCGCGTCGCGTCCGTAATGAACGGCAGGATAAATCACGCCGCCGCTTCCTTCGCCTCCGATTACCGCGTTTACTTTTTTCATCAATTTCACCACGTTCGCTTCTCCCACCGGCGAACGGAAAATCTTTGCGCCGAATTCGCTTGCGACGTCGTCAACGCCGCGCGTGGTGGAAAGATTTACAACGACGTTTCCGGCTTGTTTGCTCAAAATAAATTTAACCGCTTGCACAATCGTGTTTTCTTCGATAAACGGTTCGCCTTTTTCGGTAAGCAGAACCAATCTGTCCACATCCGGATCCACGACTATTCCCAAATCAACGTTGTTCGCTTTTATCGCTTCCATTGTTCCGGTAAGGTTTTCGGGAACCGGTTCCGGCAAGCGGGGAAAAACGCCGTTTTTTTCGCAATCTTTCTCGATTACTTCGCATCCTAATTTTTCAAGGAAATCTTTCATTACCCAACTCCCGGCGCCGTTTACGCAATCGAGCAAAACGCGGAACTTTCGCGCGCGCAATTTTTCCAAATCGAGAACCGGCGTTTTCAGAACCGCATCAACGTGGCGCGAAAGCCCTTCCGGGTAATCGTAAGTTTTCCCGATTTCATTCCATGCGACGTAAGGCGAGGTTTCGTCTTCAAGCAACGAAAGCATCTCTTTGCTTTGTTCAGGCGTTAAAAATTCGCCTTCCGAGTTCAGTAATTTAAGCGCGTTCCACTCGTTCGGATTATGGCTCGCGGAAATTGAAATTCCGCCGACCGCGCCGAGTAATTTTACATCGTAAAGAACCGTCGGCGTTGGACAAACGCCAATGTCGTAAACGTCTATTCCCATTGCGTTTAGCGTTCCGGTTACAATATTGCGAACAATTCCGCCGGTAATTCTTCCGTCAGAGCCGATTACAATCTTTCCTTTGCCTGTAAATTTTGCGTACGCTTTAATATATTTTACGATTATTTCCGGCTCGAGCCCGGAACCGATAATTCCGCGTATTCCCGAAACGCTAACCATTAATGTTCCCATTCTTCCTCCAAACTGAAAATTACTTTCGGAAAAATAAGAATTTCCTTTTTTGCAGTTAAGATGTTTTTTGAGTTTAATGTAATTCTTATTTAATCACAAAGTTCACAATCCGCCACAGGCGGAGGCACAAAAGGCAGTCTTTATGTCTAAACTCAGATAAGCAAAACTAATACACTTTCGTAA
>WGAL01000129.1 GCA_015494845.1 Melioribacteraceae bacterium | reverse complement strand
TCGTAATACCGCAGATAATCATTGTAACTTTTTGCCAAAAGCGAGTATTTGCCGTCGGGACGCAAACGGAAATCCACGCGATACAAAAAGCCGTCGGTCGTTTGTTTGTTCGCTTCTTTCGCGAAAAGCGTAATCGCCTCGTTCAAAATTTCGAATGCCTTGAGTCCGCTTTCTTTCAACTTGCGATTTTTGTCGAAGAAAAAAATCAAATCGATATCGGAACTGTAATTCAATTCGTTTCCGCCCAATTTCCCGAGCGACGCGATTACGTAATTGATTTTCGCCTTGATTTTCTTGCGGTTCAGAACTTCGGCAAGCGAAATTACAAATAAACTTCGCGTAATTTGTTTTGCCAAAATCGAAAGAGATTGAAAAACGGCTTCCGGCGTTTTCATTCCGAGCAAATCCGCCGCGGCGAGAATAAGCATATGTTTGTCTTTTAATTTCCGTAAAAATTTTACGCGCCTTTCGTAATTTTTTATTCTCGAAAAACCGGTCGCAATTTCCTTTTCAAGCTTGGTTTCGTTTACGTCGGGAAGTAATTGGCTCGGAATAAGAACGCTGTAAATCAAACCCGGGTTGCGCACAATGACGTCGGTTAAGTAATTGCTGTTGTGCGCTATTGCCGAAAGCGTTTCGACGTAGTGCGCGTATTTCAAAGCGTCGGAAACAAACGCGCGCAAGTCGAATATTGATTTTATTATTCTTTCGAGATTTGAGCGCGAGCCGGAAGTGAATTTAAGTCTTTTATCTTCGGTTTCAATTTGACGGAAAAATTCGTCCAGATCGTTAGGCGGGAAAAAACCTTTTGTTTGCTCGGCGATGTATTGGAAAAGTTCGTCCATTTTAATTGCGTTTTCGTAAATCCTTCCCCTCGAAATCCGAAATCGCGTTCGCTACGGCTTCCGGCATTTCTTTCGGTTGCTGCGTTTTTGTGTCGATGTGAACGACTACGCCCTTCCCGTGCGCGATAATTTGCTCGTCGCGAACTCTGTAAACAATATGCTCAAAACCGAAACTCGCTTTCCCTATAAACTCAACGCGCGTGTAAATTCGCAGTTCGTCGTCCAGACGCGCCGGCGTGAAGTAATCAATTTCGTTGCGCGCCATAATAAAAAAAGGGAAATCGTCGAAATGTTTTCCCAAATTGTATTTTTGCACAATCATTTTCGAATATTCCAAACGCGCGTCTTCAAAGTAGTTGAAATAAACCGCGTTGTTGCAAACGTCCATTCTATCTACTTCGTGAAACTTGACTATTTCTGTAATGTAAAATTTGTATTCGTTGATATTTAAGTTGTTCTTTTCCATAATTCTCCCGTAAAATTAGTTTAACGCAATTTCTAAAATTCTCTTTGCCTTTTCAATATCTTCAAACGAAACGTCAAGATGCGTAACTGCGCGAACTTTTCCTTTCCCGCCTGCGCCTATTTTAAGTCCGTTTTCGCTGCAAATTTTTATTACTTCTTCAACCGGTTTTCTTAACGGTTCGAACGAAACAATATTTGTCTGAACCGTATTTAAGTCAATATTTACGGTATCGAGATTGCTTAAAAACTCTGCAAGGGTACGCGCTTTTTCGTGGTCTTCTTTTAATCTTGGAATATTGTTTCGCAATGCGTAAAGTCCCGCAGCCGCAATTATTCCAACTTGTCGCATTCCGCCTCCCCATGCTTTTCGAACGCGAAACGCTTCTTTAATAAATTCTTTATCGCCCAAAATTACGGAACCAATTGGAGCGCCCAAACCTTTGGAAAGACAAACTGAGACGGAATCAAAATATTTAGCGTATTCGTCAAGAGGAATATTTGTTTCGACGTGAGCATTCCAAATTCTCGCGCCGTCGAGATGCATAAAAAGATTATGTTTATTTGCAAGAACGCGAAGTTCCTTGATTGTTTCAAGCGGGAAAATAACGCCGCCAGCGACATTGTGCGTATTTTCAATTTCAATGACTTTTGTGCGCGGCATATAATATGCTTCTTTTGGACGAATTAACGGCTCTACTTGTTCGGCTGTAATTATTCCGTTTTTGCCTTCGACCAAATTCAAATGCAATCCGCTTAATGCTGCCGCGGAGCCGGATTCATATTGGAAAATGTGCGCAGTTTTTTCGCAAATGATTTCATCGGAAGGATTTGTTAAAACGTTCAAGCAAATTTGATTTCCCATAACTCCGCTGGGAACAAAGAGCGCGGCTTCTTTCCCGAAAAGTTCAGCAGTGTATTTCTCGAGTTTGTTTACAGTCGGGTCTTCTTTGTAAACATCATCTCCAACTTCGGCGTTACACATCGCTTTTCGCATTTCCGTCGAAGGTTTTGTAACGGTATCGCTTCGTAAATCAATCATAATATCTCCGTGATTTTGCAACTAAAAATATGAATTTTTTATTTGTAATTGAGGATTAATGTTAGTTGAGATATTATTCTTTGTGGATCGATAGCGAAACTAAAAATCACGGTCATAGAAAGCGGAACGAAGCAACGAGGCTTCGCCTATGGCGGACTGTTGGTTTGTAAGCAAAGGCAAAAGTCTTGAACCATGATTTGGATTCGCCGCGGCGAATTTCGTGATTAGTATGATTTAAAAAGGTTTAAGGGCGCAAAGGTACAAAGGTTCAAAGGGAAAATGAAAAAATCATGTAAATCAAATAATCAAAGGAATCATGGTTCGAGACAAATGCGGTTCGGCCACTCTGCGCACGGTGTAACAGATTACTTCGCTTCGCTCGTAATGACGTTTTTTTATTATCCGTTCTTACCGCTTACCTTTTCGTTCGAGATAATTTTTCACCTT
>WGAL01000128.1 GCA_015494845.1 Melioribacteraceae bacterium | reverse complement strand
CAAGAACAATTGCGGCCGAATTTACGCTTGCAATATCAAGGTGTAAACGTTTCGAGACTTTTTCGAAATTGAATTTTGCGTTTTCCGCGGGTTTAGGGATTTTAATTTTACTAACTATTTCGCCGTCGCTTAAATTCAATTGTTTGTAGCCGCGGTAAAAATTTTCGAGTTTAATTTCGCGCGTTTCATTATCCGAAACAATTTCCAATTTTGCGTCGAGCGCAAGCAAAATAATCGAGAAATCGCCGATTGGGGAAGCGTTTACGATATTTCCGCCGAGCGTGGCAACGTTGCGAATTAACGGCGAGGCGATTAGTTTCGCGAACGCGTCGAAGTTGCCGAGATATTTTTTAATTATTTCCGATTCGGCAAAATCCGCGAAAGTAGTTTCAGCGTCTAAAATTATTTCGATTTCGTCTTCGGTAATTAATTCCGAATTAGCGCGTTCCAAAATAGCGACTTCGCTTTCCGTTAGTTTTTCAGGCATTTGAACAAGCAAATCGCTTCCTCCGCCAATGATTTTCGCATTGCGCGGCGTTCGGGTTTTCTCAATTTTTAGTTCGAGCAATCTTTCCTTTATGTTTTTGAAATAGGAAGGAATTACGTTTCTCCCGGCAAGAAAATTAATTCGCTCGTCGAAATCAGTTTTCGACGAATTTAATTCTGCAACCATATTTTCAACGGCGCGCTTAATTGAGCCGTATCCGGTGCAACGACAAATATTGCCGGAAATTGCCATCGTCGCGGTTGTTTCGTTGTATTCCGCGTTCGTTAAAAAATATCCGGTTAAAGAAGAAATGTAACCCGGCGTGCAGTAACCGCACTGAGCCGCGCCTTCTTCGGCAAAATGCTTTTGAATAAAATTCAATTTCGGTTCGTTCAATCCTTCAATTGTAACAACGTGCTTGCCGTTTACTTTTCCTATTGGGAAAATGCACGAAGCGACGCTTTTGTAATTCAACGAGCCGTCGATGATTTCGCCTAATAAAACCGCGCACGCGCCGCAATCGCCTTCTTTGCAGACTTCTTTCGGTCCGGTTAGTTTTTGTTCTTTTCGTAGAAAATCGAGAAGCGACTTTGCGGGATGCGATTCGGTTTCAATTAAATAATTGTTTAGTATAAATTTAATTTTCATTTTCTCGCCATTAAAAATATAAAGTATTTAAAAATAACGGTTTTCAAGGCAAAATGTAATGACGAATTTAATTTTTCCTTTTCAGCTAATATCACTCGCCGTAAACCGTAATTACCAATTTGCGCGCGCCGCCATAGTTGCGGTGTTCGCAAAGAAAAATTCCTTGCCAAGTTCCCAAATTCGGTTCGCCGTTTGTAATCGGAATTGTCAATGAAAAATCGAGCAAAGAAGATTTTATGTGCGCGGACATATCGTCCGGTCCTTCAAGCGTGTGTTCGAAATAAGGAAGCGCGTCCGGAACTAATTTATCAAAATAATTTTCCATGTCGGTTCTTACTTCCGGCGAAACGTTTTCGTTAATCGTCAGCGACGCGGAAGTGTGCTTGATAAAAATATTCATTATTCCGGCTTTGATTTTCTTTATTTCGGGAACGGCGGGAAAAATTTCCCCGCTTATTAAATGAAATCCGCGTGGGCGTGGACGCAAAACTATTTCTTTTTGAATTACCATATTACCTCCTTACGGCAATTGGAAATTATTGTTAGCGAGATTAACCAGAAGCAGAAACGCAAGTCGCGCCTCTTTTTCGAACAACGCCGGATCTAGCGTTTCCGGCGTGTCTTGCGGCAAATGCAAATAAGTGTAACTATTGGTTGAAACGAAATAAAGCGTTTTTATTCCTTTTTTGTAAAACGGCGTTGCGTCCGCGCCGCCGCCTGACCAAGTTTGAGGAACCGTAATTTGCGTGTATTGTTTATCCAATTCGCGAGCCAAGTTCCATAATTCGGGCGCGCTTTTGCCTCCTCCGATTTTAAGACTGTCGCCGTGCGCGACGCAATCCAAATTTATCATCGCTTTGATTTTTTCAAGCGGAACCGGCGGATGTTCGGTAAAATATTTCGAACCGAAAAGCCCGGCTTCCTCCGAAGCGAACAATACAAAAATAATGCTTCTGTCCGGAGCAATCTTATTTTCGCCAAAGGCTTTCGCTATTTCCAAAACGGTTGATGAACCGGAAGCGTTATCGTTTGCGCCGGGA
>WGAL01000127.1 GCA_015494845.1 Melioribacteraceae bacterium | reverse complement strand
CGATTATATTGTTCAATATTATTTCAATTTCCGGCTCGGTGGGGAGAGCTGATAAATTATCGCCTTCTCTAAGTTTAAAAATTTTTATAAACGATTGATTGACATATTCAATTTTATACTCAAGATTTATTAAAACAAGCGGTTTGGTGTTTGGAAAAGATTTGAAATTCTTAAATTCGGAAAGAGACGAAAATTTTTTCTCTTTCAATATTTTATTTTGAAATCCGGAATTAGAAAACATTTTTTACAATTACTTTTTCGATTATAATATCGTCTCCCAAGTTTTCAGGGAAACGTGTGTTCCTGCTAAAATTATATTTTCCTAATTTAGAAGCAAACGAATATACGACAAAAAATATGTTTTTAAAATCATTAAATATTTGTTCCTCAATCCCTTCTTTCAGTACGGACAAAGTAAAACTTGTGTTTCTGTTTATTTCGCCGTTTATATTCAGTGATGAGATTTTTTGAAAAAGCGCCTTTATTCCGTTAATCGGAAACGGAGCGTATTTTTCAAAAATTTTAACATGTGGTTTTTTAACCTTTAATTTAACGACTTGTCTTTTATTGTTTGTAATGCCTTTTGCGAAATGTTCAAGTATTATGTCTTGATAAGAAGTTTTGGTAAAATCTTTGAAATCGATATTCAAGATAAATTTTACGTCGTCAATTGAAAATTTCAAATTTAATTCGTCTTCCGATTCGTAATTGATTTCCGAAAAATTCCAATTTACCGAAGCCAAAAAAACCGTCGCCGGAGAAAGCACGACTTGGTCTTTTGTCATCTCGCTTTTTTCCGAAAGATGATTGTAATACTTCTCGTATCTCGAGATACTTCCCCTACTGTTGCTACCGTAATTTTTGCTTGACGATATATTGGCTATTTTGTTCAGCATGAATACACTTATCCTTTATATTGTAATTATCGGAAATTTAACTCCGAATTTTAATTTCAGATTCAACGGTTTCGAATTTTGTGGAACGGCAATTTTATAATCCGTTTTAATTTGTATATTTAGATTTGTAATTGTATGAATTTGCCTAAACTCAAATACGGTCACAAATTAAATTTTTCGGAAAAGCTCTACAACTTTTTTGCCATATTAAGCGGACTCGCAATTTTTTCCGCCGAATTTTTCAAGCAAGTTTTTCGCCTGCCGTACGAAATTGAAGAAACAAAACGTCACATGTATGATTTCGGTTTAAAAACTTTCCCGATTGTCAGCACGATGGGAATAATTATCGGTTTTGTTCTCGCTTTGGAAGGATATGCCGTTTTACAACCATTTGGCGGAACCGATTTTTTGCCTGGTTCGGTCGGACTTTCCATCGTGCGTGAATTCGCTCCAATTCTTACCGCATTGCTTTTTGCAGGAAGAGTCAGCGCCGGAATTGGCGCCGAAATCGGCTCGATGCGCGTAACCGAACAAATAGACGCAATGGACGTTTCCGGCGTCGAGCCGTTTAAGTTTCTTGTCGTAACGCGAGTTGTGGCGACCACTTTGGTTTTGCCTGTGCTTACCGTTTACGTGATTGTTATTTCCATTTTCGGCGGATATCTTGCCGTATATTTGGAAGGCGGAATGTCATTTGTCTATTTCGCAAATTCGCTTTTGCCTTACGTTCATATAAATGATTTGGTTGCCGGGCTGAGTAAAACATTTCTTTTCGGTTTTGCGATAGGAATAATCGGCACATACAAAGGCTACACAACCGTCGGGGGAACCGTCGGCGTGGGTAAATCAACAACCTCTTCGGTGGTTATTTCTTCGTTGATGATTTTATTCATAGATATGATAATGGTAAAAATTTCTTTACTTTGAAATGAGCGACGTTTTATTAAAAATACGGAATTTAAGCAAAGCTTTTGACGAACATAAAGTTTTGGATAATATTTCGCTCGACGTTTTCGAGGGGGAAAACCTTATAGTTTTCGGCAGAAGCGGAACCGGAAAAAGCGTTCTGTTGAAATCGATAGTAAGATTGCTTTTCCCTGATAACGGGGAAATATATTACCGCGACAGAAACGTTCTAACTATGAATAAGCAAGAGCTGACGGAAATAAGAAAAAATATCGGTTTTTTATTCCAAAGCGCCGCGTTATACGATTCGATGACCGTTGGCGAAAATCTTGCGTTCCCGTTGAGAAAAATATTGAAAATAAAAGACAACGACGAAATAGAACAAAAAGTAAGAAAAACGTTAAGTTTGGTTGAACTTGAATCAGCAATTGACAAAATGCCGTCGGAACTTTCCGGAGGTATGCAAAAGAGAGTCGGACTTGCGCGAACGATAATTACCGAACCGGAGTTGATTTTATACGACGAACCGACAACCGGACTTGACCCGATAACGGCGAAAGAAATCAGTAAATTGATTTTGGATTTGCAACATCAATTAAAAATGACGTCAATTGTTGTTACGCACGACTTGATTTGCGCGGAAATTATTGCCGACAGAGTGATTTTTCTCAGAGAAGGTAAAATCTACGCGGAAGGAAAACTTGAAGAACTTAAAAAGAAAGACGATTATTTTTTGAGGAATTTTTTCAGCAGTAAACTAATAACCGAAACCGGAGTTGAAAATGTTTAAGGAATTGGAAGGCGCAAAATTAGGGATTTTCCTTTTTTTAGGAACCGTAATTTTAGTTTTGATGCTTTTTATTTTAGGCGGTAAGAATACGATTCTCAGTTCCACGATTCACGTTAAAAGTTATTTTAACAATATAAACGGATTGAAAAACGGCGCGCCGGTTTATTTAAGCGGATACGAAATAGGAAGCGTAAACAGCATTAAACTTATTTCGGATACTTCTTTAACCGTTGAAGTTGAAATGGAAATCTCGAATGAAAACATACAATTTATCCACCTCGACAGCCGCGCGCGAATTGAAACAAGAGGTTTCATTGGAGCGAAATACGTTGAAATAACCCCTGGAAGCAAAGAATTTCCGATTGTTTCGGACGGCAGCGTGATTCAATCCGAAGAACTTTTCAGCGTAAACAGAATTATCCGTTCCGGAACGCAAATTATAGACTACACCCGCGATTTAACGAAAAACTTAAACGAAATTTTAACGAAAGTAAACCAAGGGCAAGGAACCGTAGGTAAATTACTTAACGACGAAGCGCTTTACAATTCAACGGTTAAAATTGTCGATAACGCCGATTCAAGTTTGGTTACGATGACAAAAGACTTGAACGAAATTTCCAACATGATTGAAACATTGGGATTGAACATCGCAAGCATTCTGGCAAATCTCGATTCCGCAACGGCGAATATCAATTCGTTAATTATTGACGTTCAAAAAGGGAAAGGCGCGCTCGGAATGTTTATCGGCGACAACAGCGTGCGAGATTCCTTGCACTCAACCGTCGTAAAACTTTCCCGGACCGCCGCGCAAGTTGAACTCGGAGCAGAAAGATTTGCCGAAAATATGGAAGCGCTCAAACATAATTGGTTCTTTAAAAAATATTTTGAGGAACGCGGTTACTGGGATCACGATAAATACGTAAGAGAAATACAAGCCAAACTTGACTCGCTACGTATCGAAAGAGAAAAGTTGGAGCGACTCAAAAAGGAATTCTCGAAGTAGTTTAATTTTATGGTTATCCGGCTTTTTGGCGTTAAATAAGTTCGTTTCAAAATTAAATGTCGCTGAATGATTTTTGCCTCCGGTTATACGTGGAAGAAGAAACCGAATTTCAACGATAATTTTTCGCCGAAAGCATTTTTTCCTAATCTTATAATTTTCAGCGTAAAATAAATGACTTTCTTATATTTATTCTTCTAAAATTTAACATAGTAAAGAAAGGATGTTTATGAAGAAAAACTTTCTTTTGTGGACGCTTGCAGTAATAATTACACTTGCTTCTGCTTTCTATCAAAGAGTTACCGGCCCTACCTATCCCAAAAGAGTTAGAGCAATTATAAACGGAACAGAAATAAAATTTAAGTTACCCCGAACTCACGGCGGACAAGACGCGCAACCGGTCGCGTTGCCGGTTGGAAACGCCGGCGTTAAAGCGTTTCTTGTTTGGAAACGATATAAAACAAACGACGACTGGACTTACGTTCCAATGCAACGCAGAAACGATTCTCTAATCGCAAACTTACCCGGACAGCCGCCCGCCGGTAAATTGGAATATTTTCTTGTAGTTGACGAAAACGGCGTAAAGTACACAATTCCCGAAAACGAAACCGTAGTGATAAGATTTAAAGGTAAAGTTCCGCTTTGGGTGCTCATTCCCCACATAATTGCTATGTTTCTTGCAATGTTGTTTTCCACGCGTACCGGACTTGAAATTTTTAGCAAAAGCGATGTTTCCAAATATAAAAAATACGCCTATTGGACAATTGCATTTCTGTTTGTCGGCGGATTTATTTTCGGTCCGATAATGCAAAAATACGCTTTCGGCGAGTTTTGGACAGGCGTTCCGTTCGGTTACGATTTAACGGACAACAAAACGCTAATAGCAATGCTTGGTTGGCTTGCCGCTGTTTATATGTTTAAGAAATCTTCCAAACCGCTAAATTGGGCGGTGTTTGCTTCGGTTCTTACTTTTGCAATGTATATGATTCCTCACAGCGTTTTAGGTTCGGAACTCGATTACAATAAACTTGACAAGCAAAAAAATAAAACAAAGGTTGAACAAACAGCAAAACAACCGGAACAATCAAAAGAATTTATTAATAAAAAATAGGTACGAAAATGCGTAAATGGTTCTTATTATTGGCATTAATTTTTTCAACAAGCGTTTTTGCGCAGGATAGTTTGCAAGCGCTTTTGCCTGTAAAATCGACAGGCGTAGCCGAGTTTTTGGCGCAACACCCTGATTACGACGGTCGCGGGACAATTGTTTTTATCTTCGATACCGGCGTTGATATGGGAATCGACGGATTAAAAGTGACTTCGACCGGAGAAGTGAAAGTTATCGACGTTCGCGATTTTACTGGACAAGGTGACATTAAATTTTACGAAGCCGATATTGACGACGAAGACGATAACTACTACTTCGAAAACGAAGATTTGGGTTACAAAGTTTTCGGCGCTAACAAATTGCCTTTGAAAGCGTACGACGATAAATATTTTATCGGGGATTTACCGGAAACTTTGTGGAAAAATTCCGGCTCAGGCGTTGACGACGTAAACGGCAACGGAAAGAAAGACGATAATTTTTATTTTGTTGTATTCCAAGCGGCGGAAAACGATTGGGTTTTGTTTATCGATAAAAACGCAAACGGCGATTTGAGCGACGAAAAACCTATGCGTAATTATCGCATAAATCACGACACTTTTACGTTTAAATCCCCTGATGATTTGCCGGACTTTACAATTGCGATAAATATTTTTCCTGAAAGAAAAACCGTTTCCTTTTTCTTTGACGATGGAAGTCACGGAACGCATTGCGCAGGAATTGCTACAGGATACAAAATTGGCGGTAGCGACTTAAACGGCGTAGCGCCTGGCGCGCAAGTTATCGCGCTTAAATTGGGAAACAACAACTACGCCGGCGGCGCAACCGTTACCGGAAGTATGCGTAAATGTTTTGATTTCGCCGATAGCGTTTCCAAAGCGCAAAGCAAACCGTGTATTGTAAATATGAGTTTCGGCATCGGTTCCGAAATTGAAGGAAGAGCCGAAATGGAAAAATACATTGATGAACTTGTTAAAAACAATCCGTATCTCTACATTTGCATTTCTAACGGAAATGAAGGACCTGGTATTTCAACCACAGGATTGCCGGCGGCAAGCGGTTCGGTTTTCTCTTCCGGCGCAATTTTGACGAAGGAAGTAGGGAACAACCTTTACGGCACGGTTCAAACAAAAGACAGATTAACTTACTTTACTTCGCGCGGCGGCGAAGTTATGAAACCGGATATCGCCTCCCCCGGTGCGTGCGTTTCCACCGTTCCTAATTTTGCGCACGCCGACAGATTTTGGGGAACAAGTATGGCTTCGCCTTACACTACAGGAGTTCTTTCACTTTTGATGAGCGCAATTTCGCAAGAATATCCTGACGTTAAAATTCCTTCGTTTGTGCTTTATCAAGCGGTTCGCGAAGGCGCGGTTCCGATGGACGGCTATACTTACCTCGACCAAGGCGCCGGTGAAATTAATGTTGTGAATGCTTACAAGGTTCTTAAAAAATATATTAAGGAAGGAATAATTGACAATTTCGAGCGTTTTGAAACGCGCGCTACGGCAACATCAATGCCGGATTTGAAATCGAGCGCGCTTTATATTCGCGACGGAAGTTTTATTACCGACAAAAATAAGTTCTCGTTCAAAATCAAAAGAGCCGGATTCTTAAAAAAGAAAAAGTTTTATAGAATTTACAGAATTAAAAGCGACGCGGATTGGTTGATTCCGATTCAGAGGAAAATTCATTTCCGCAACAATCAACCGGCGGAAGTTACGGTTCGGTTCGATACAAAGAAAATGAAAGAACCAGGACTTTACAACGGAACTATTACCGCTTACAGAACCGACAAAACGAAATTCCCCGAAATTAAAATGATGGCTACCGTTGTAATTCCTTACGAATTTACGGCGGAAAACAATTACGAGCGCGAATGGAAAAATCAAAAGGTTGGAATAAGCGGCGTTAAAAGATATTTCTTGAACGTTCCCGGCGGCGCAACTTCAATGAAAATAACCGTTTCGCGCGTCGGCAAAAAATATGCTTTGATGCTCGGACTTTTGCACGACCCGGACGGAAGACAAATCGAAAGAATGTATTTCAAAGCCCCGAACGACGCGGACGAGCAATCAATTGTAGTTACCGACCTCGAACCTGGCGTTTATGAATTTGACACATTCGGATACTGGTCGGCAGAAGGCGAATCAAATTACAACTTAAATGTAAAATTTGAAAGCGTTCAGAGAGTCGGTAATATGCCAATTTCCAAAGCTCACAATTCCATAACTGTCGTAAACAGATTTAATCAATATGAAGCTTACCAAATGAAAGCGAAATTCAGAGGTTACAAAAAATCTTACGTTGCGGAAATTAAAGCAGGAGAAAATTACGAATTGCCGGTAGTTTTCCGAAAAGGCGAAACGGCAAAGAGTTTCAAGATTTGGATTTCGAAAGAAGACTTTAATAAAACAACCGACTTCGCTCTGATGCTGAATAATTCCGACGGCAAATCGGTTGCGCTCGGCGGGTTGTCGTATCAAGAAGAAGTAATTTCTTACGCGCGCCGTCCAAAAGACGATTCAACGTTTACGCTTGTGCTTGCGCCCGCGTTTGCTTTGGATAAAGGTTCGATGACGGTTCATATAACGGAGAAAACAGCGATTGCGAAAAAGATGCAGATTATACCGTCTTTTGCCGGAAGCAAAACTGTTAAGTTGTTCCCTTCAGCTCCGGTAAAAATAGATTTCAGAATAAAGAAACCTGAATTCAATTTGCCGGAAGGCGCTAATTATATATTCGATTTGTATTTCAAAAAGAACGACGAAAATATTCATAAAATTCCGCTTGAAATTAAATAAGGAGTTGTAGATGAGCGAACACAAAATTGACGCAAGCGCCGGCTTGCCGGAAAACGCTTACAGAGAATTAAAAGAAGGCGAAAAATACGAACCGATACTTTCGCCGCATAAAACTTATCCTGAAGTAACGCCTTATTCCGTTGGATGGGGTTTGGTGATGGCTGTTTTATTTTCTGCGGCAGCGGCTTACTTGGGTTTGAAAATCGGACAGGTTTTTGAAGCCGCGATTCCGATTGCAATTCTTGCCGTTGGGCTTTCTGCCGCTACGAAAAGGAAAAACGCTTTGGGCGAGAACGTCATTATTCAATCTATCGGCGCATCGTCCGGAGTGATTGTAGCCGGAGCAATTTTTACTTTGCCGGCTCTTTACATTTTGGAACTCGATGTTTCGTTTTTCCAAATATTTGCCGCGTCGGCTCTCGGCGGATTTATAGGAATACTTTTCCTTGTTCCGTTCCGTAAATATTTTGTAGCCGAAATGCACGGGAAGTTTCCGTTTCCCGAAGCGACGGCTACAACCGAAGTTCTCGTCGCCGGTGAAAAGGGCGGCAATCAAGCAAAAGTGCTTGTTACAAGCGCAATTATCGGCGGATTGTACGATTTCATAATTGCGAGTTTCGGTTGGTGGAGCGAAGTTTTTTCCACCCGAGTTGTCGGAATCGGACAAACGCTTGCGGATAAATTCAAACTCGTGTTCAAAATTAACGTCGGCGCGGCGGTAATGGGCTTGGGATATATTGTCGGATTAAAATACGCCGCGATAATTGCCGCAGGTTCTTTTGTTGCTTGGTATGTAATTATGCCGGTGTTTGCTTATCTCGGTGACGTAATAACAGTTCCAATCGGCGCAAACGTTACGATGTTAATTAAAGATATGTCGCCGGAACAAATTTTTTCGCATTACATTCGCCATATCGGAATCGGCGGCATTGCAATGGCTGGCTTGATTGGAATAATCAAATCGTCGTCAATAATCAAACAAGCGTTTTCGCTTGGAATAAGCGAACTTTTCGGTAAAAAGATAAATGTCGGACAAAAAGAACTTCGCACGCAACGCGATTTATCGATGAAGATAATTTCAGCCGGAATTTTTGTTGTAATGATTTTGCTTTTTGTTTTCTTCTGGTTTGGTGTTGTGCATAATTTGTTCCACGCAATTGTCGGATTGCTGATTGTGTTGATAATTTCGTTTTTATTTACGACTGTTGCGGCAAACGCAATTGCAATTGTTGGCACAAATCCGGTTTCCGGAATGACTTTGATGACGCTTATTCTTTCGTCGATAATTTTGGTCGCGGTCGGACTTTCCGGTCCTGCCGGAATGGTTTCCGCTTTGATTATCGGCGGCGTTGTTTGCACCGCGCTTTCGGTTGCGGGCGGATTTATCACCGACTTGAAAATAGGTTATTGGATTGGAACAACGCCGTTGAATCAAGAGAAATGGAAATTTCTCGGAACGATTGTTTCGGCGGCTACGGTCGGTTGGGTAATTATGTTGCTTAACAATACGTTCGGATTTACCGGAAACGAATTGCCAGCGCCGCAAGCAAACGCAATGGCGGCGGTAATTAAACCGTTGATGAGCGACCAACCGGCGCCGTGGATGATGTATGTTGCCGGCGCGTTTATGGCGTTGATTTTAACATCGATTAACGTTCCTGCTCTCGCTTTTTCGCTCGGAATGTATTTGCCTTTGGAATTGAACACGCCGATTTTGGTTGGCGGATTGGTTGCGCATTTCGTAAGCACGCGCAGTAAAAATGCGGCTCTTAACAAAGCAAGACAAGAACGCGGAATTTTGATTGCGTCCGGATTTATTGCTGGAGGCGCGTTGCTCGGAGTTATCAGCGTTATTCTAAAATCGTTTGGTTTGGATTTGAAAGCTGTCGAGTGGTCGGAATCCCACGGAGCGGAAATTCTTGGTCTCGTTATGTTCTTGATTCTTATTTTCTATATGATTTGGGATTCGATGAGAGCGAAAGAAGAAATAGATTAATGTTTACATAAATAATTCTTTAAAAGAAAGGCGCATTAATTTGCGCCTTTTTTTATTCATAAAAATCCGCTTTGCGTCAATATTTATAGTCGTTAAGTTACTCGTTTGAGCGGCAGACGAACTTATTTCTTATTTATTTCGCTGCGGTAATCTGTCGAATTATTAGCAAAAGCCAAACGTCTTGAACCATGATTCGCTTGATTAAATGATTAGCATGATTAACAAAAAGGGAAAAGGTAAAAAGATAAAAAGACTAAAAGGTTCTTGGTTCTGGACGCTGAACGCTGGACGCTAATACACTAAAATCATAATCAATCAGCGTAAATCTGTGTCCTATCATTCGCCGCTAATTCACGAA